>CAYUVK010000108.1:0-18197 GCA_964448105.1 uncultured Ignavibacteriaceae bacterium | reverse complement strand
CTTCTTTTAATTATTTTCTTTATCTTTTCTCTCGACTTTTCGGAGTGGACTCAATTTTGTAATCTTGTAATTAAAAAGGTGAACTATGAACACATCAATAAAAAATCATTATTCTCAAATATTAAAGGATATTGACTTAGAAGGGCTCTTTAAAAAAGAAAGAATAATTACCAGTCCGCAGCAAGCCAATATAGAAGTTAAAGGCGGTAAAACGGTTCTAAATATGTGTGCCAATAATTATCTAGGGTTAGCTAATAACTCTGAAATAATTAAAGCTGCAAAAGAAAGTTATGATAAATGGGGTTACGGCTTGTCTTCTGTCAGGTTTATTTGCGGAACCCAAGAAATACACAAAGAACTTGAGGTTAAAATTTCAGAATTTCTGGGAACAGAAGATACAATTCTTTATACCTCTTGTTTTGATGCGAACGGCGGATTATTTGAGACAATACTTTCCGAAGAAGATACTGTTATTAGCGACGAATTAAATCACGCAAGTATAATCGATGGAATAAGATTATGCAAAGCCAAACGGCTTAGATATAAAAATTCCGATATGAATGATCTTGAAGAGAGGTTAAAAGAATCCCAGTCATTCCGTTTCAGGTTAATAGCTACAGATGGAGTTTTCTCCATGGACGGAAGTATTGCAAATTTAAAAGATATTTGCGATCTAGCCGATAAATATAATGCAATGGTTATGATTGACGACTCCCATGCAGTTGGTTTTATGGGTAAACACGGTAAAGGGACTCATGAATACAGGGATGTAATTGGTAGGGTTGATATTATCACGGGTACTTTAGGCAAAGCTCTCGGCGGTGCCAGCGGCGGTTATACAAGCGGTAGAAAAGAAATTATTGATATGCTAAGACAACGATCAAGGCCCTATCTTTTTTCCAATACTGTCGCACCAAGTATTGTCTCTGCATCTTTAAAAGTTTTGGAGCTACTTAAACAATCAACTAGCCTTAGAGACAAATTAGAAGAAAATACAAAATATTTTAGAGAAGGCATATCAAAAGCAGGTTTAAATATAAAAGAAGGCGTACATCCGATTGTTCCTATTATGATTGGTGACGCAGCATTGTCGCAAAAGATGGCTTCAAGGATGCTCGAAAAAGGTGTTTATGTTATCGGTTTCTTTTTCCCGGTAGTTCCCAAAGGTACTGCAAGAATTAGAGTGCAAATTTCTGCTGCTCATTCAAAAGACGATCTTGATTTTGCTATCACGGCATTTAAAGAAGTTAAAGAAGAATTTCAATTTAAATAATATATTTTTATTTAAGTTTTATCCTGTATCCGGAAGGCCATGTGATTATTTTTATACTTAAAACTTGAGATTATATAAGAAAGAATAGTAATTTTATTAAATATTTAATTTACCTATATAAAAGGTGAAACCATTTATGCTCATTGTTGAAAACCTGGTAAAAGAATTTAAAAATGTTAGGGCTGTTGATAATATTTCATTCAAAGTTGAAGAAGGAAAAATATTCGGATTGCTCGGACCGAATGGTGCAGGGAAAACAACTACTATAAGAATTGCGCTAAATATTATTAAGCCGACTTCCGGAAGCATCACTTTTGAAGGGAAACCGGTTACAAATGAATTTTTTAATATAATCGGTTATCTTCCTGAAGAACGCGGACTTTACAAAAGAAGCAAAGTAATCGATTCAATCCTCTATTTCGCTAAATTGAAAAATATACCCAAACAAAAAGCTTTAGATGAAGCAGATTACTGGTTAAATAAGCTTGACGCAACTGAATATCGTGATAAAAAACTCCAGGAACTTTCAAAAGGAAACCAGCAGAAAATTCAATTTATAATTTCCGTTATTCATAATCCTAAATTATTAATACTTGATGAGCCCTTTACCGGTTTTGATCCCATTAACCAGCAGCTGATTAAAGAGACAATTCTTTCATTTGTGGATTCGGGTAAAATTATAATTTTATCAACTCACCAGATGGAAACTGCCGAAAAATTATGCTCTGAAATATTTTTAATAAATAAAGGGAAAGAAGTTGTCAGCGGAAGCTTAAACCAGGTAAAGAAAAAATATGGAACAAATAATATAAAAATAGAATTTAGCGGCGATGCATCTTTTATAAAAAGCCTTCCTTTTGTTAAGCAGGCGGATATTTATAGTAATTATGCAGAAATTCAAATGACAGATGGAATTTCTCCACATGAATTATTAAAGGCTGCCATAGATAAAATAAACATCAACAGTTTTTCTGTAATTGAACCTACACTGAACAAAATTTTTATTGATGTTATAAACGAAAGCATAAATTAATTAATGAAAAAAATACTTACCGTAGCCAAGTGGGAATTTTTAGAAAAAGTAAAAACCAAAGCATTCATTATATCGATAATTCTTACACCAACTATTGTAATATTCTTTTCTATTACCCCCACTCTGCTTACAGGTAAAGAACCTGACACAACTAAAGTAATCGGGTTAGTTGATACTTCCGGAATTTATTTCAGACAGATAGAAAATGCTCTTGATAAATATACAATTGAAAAAAACCAGCCGGCTTATATCCTGGTTAGATTATCCGGTAAATCGGAATATGAGTTCGATAGTCTGAAAAGTGCGGCCGATAAAGATGTAATTAAAGGAAAAGTTGAAGGATATCTTCTTATAAATAATGGAGGGACGGATTCTGTTAATGTAGAATATAGGAGTAAATCCATTGGTAATTTTAAGGATATCCAAAGATTTTCCGATGCTTTTAATGAGGCAAGAATAGAAAGAAAATTAAAAGCAGAAGGAATAAATCCTAAAATAATGGATTATATTTCAAAAAATGTAAGCATAAAACCCGTAAAACTGGAAGAATCCGGCAAGGAAAGCAATGTCGATACTCTTACAATCTTTTTTACTGCTTTTATATTTGTAATGTTATTATTTATGCTGATTATGTTGTCGGGGCAAATGCTTGTTAGAAGCTTAGTTGAAGAAAAATCAAACAGGTTAATTGAAATTATAATTTCAAGCTGCTCGGCTGACGAATTGCTGACCGGTAAAATTTTAGGACTTGGAGCATTAGGATTATTTCAAATATTAATTTGGGCTTTAATTGCTGTTTCATTACTTGGTGCAGCTATAATTCCGTTCGCTACTTTTCATAACATTTTGCCGATGCTTGTTTATTTCCTGCTTGGTTATACTTTTTATACTGCGGTTTTTGTTGGAATCGGCTCCATTGTTACAACTGAACAGGAAGCACAACAAATTACTACATATTTAAGTTTTTTACTGCTGTTGCCGATTGTCTTGATATTACCGGTAATGGAAAATCCTAATTCCATATTAATAAAAGTTTTATCGTATATACCTATTACTCTTCCGACAGCAATGTTGTTAAGAGTGAATCTAGGCCCTATCCCTACGTCAGTTATGGTAATTACAATTTGTATAATGGTAATTTCAATTTACATCGCTATAAAATTGGCAAGTAAAGTATTCAGGATAGGAATATTATCTTATGGAAAGAGACCATCATTAAAGGAACTTGGGGAATGGCTTAGGGAATCATAAAATTTATCAATATATAATATTAGAATATTCTCAAAGGAAAAAGTTCAAGAGCAAGAGTAAGTACAAGTTCATATAAAACATTTACATTATTTGGTAAATCCTAAATTTTTAAATTAAAAGGATTCAATAAGTAAAGTGAAATATTTGATAATTCCATACTGCTCATACCATACGATCATACATCCATTCATTTATACATCCATACTCTGTCCGCTATGCTGATTTTAATCTCTGTTCTTGCAGCAATCATTCCGATGACAGTGTATTTAATACTTATCTGGAAGTTTGATAAATATGAACGTGAACCGTTCGGCCTGGTATTTAAGAGCTATCTTTGGGGTGCAATAGGAGCAATATTTTTCGCAATATTTTTAAGTTTACTTCTTTCATCAAGTATTTCATTATTCATTTTAAATAAAAATTTAATGGATAAAGTTGACACAATTTATATAGCTCCCTTGGTTGAGGAAAGTACTAAAGGAATATTTTTATTAATTCTTGTGACCAGTAAAAAATTTGATAACGTTACCGATGGGCTTGTGTATGGCGGTGCAATAGGATTAGGTTTCGGCATGACGGAAAATTTACTTTATTTTCTTTCATATGGTAAAACACTCCCCGAATTGCTGTCTTTAGTTGTTATAAGATCTTTATTTTCGGCTGTTATGCATTGTGTATCAACAGGAACATTTGGTGCATTCTTGGGCTATGCTAAATTCAACAGGACAATTCACAAAGTCATACTCCCATTTGTCGGGTTAATTGCTGCAATGGTTATTCATTTTACCTGGAATTTTAGCGTAAGTTATCGTTCTACTGCCGGTTTAGGTTTTTTATTTATGTTCCTTACGATTTTAATATTTATCGGTGTTTATACAATTTCTATTTTAAAGGAGAAAAAAATAATTTATAACGAATTGCTGCCTGAAACCGAGGCAGGTTTGATCCCTTCAGCCCATTTAAAAATTCTAAGTTCACCTCAAAGAAATAAACCGGGTTGGGTTGATGAAAGCATTAGGAAATCATATATTAAAGCTGCGTCTACTTTAGCTTTTAGAAAAATGGAGCAGAAAAATTCAAGAGGCTATAGAAAGACCTCTTATGAAAAAGATGTGGATTATTATAGAAACTACATTAAAGATTTATTGAATCAAACTTTCTTGAACCGTTAATGAAACAGAATTCTTCTATTTATATTCTTTCACTTTTCCCGGTTTTTAATAAAGATATAGTCCCAAATTTCGAATCATTTGATAAAGAGCATTCTTCATATTTATATTCAACTTTGGTATTAAACCACAAAGAATTAGCCGGCCAGCTGTCTGAAACATCAAATATAATTTTTGGTTTTGATAAAAATGACGAGGGATTTTTAAACGGTAATTTCAACAGTTCCGATGAGATTACATTTATTGATTTTAGCGAAACACCGGTATTAAAGAATCTTTCCGAAAAATATTTTCATAAATTTTCCAACAATATTATTATTTTCTCTAATTCAATCGGAGTCACTTCCGAAGATTTAAATAAAGTTTTTAACTTACTCTACATGGAAGATGAAGCAATTGTTTTAGGGAAAAGCATTAATCAGAGTATTTCATTTATCGGTTTTAATTCTTTTAACTCTAATATTTTTGGAGACTTGGAATTATTAAATTTAAACTATGATTTTTTCCTTAATAGAATCTCCAAGTTTGAACATTTTGTTCATATTTTAGATAACTTCATGCTGATTAAAAATATTGATGATTTTAAAAATTTATATCTCCATTTGTCAAAAAAAGAAAGCTTCGCTTATTGCAGCCAGGAAATTTACGAGAGATTTACAAACCTTTTTATTGAATATAAGGATCTCTTGAAATGAGTTCTGTTGGTATTTTAGGAGGAACTTTTGATCCTATTCATCTTGGACATCTAATAACTGCCCAGGCTGTTAAAGAGATCAGGGATCTTGAAAAAATTATTTTTGTTCCCGCATATATTTCTCCGCATAAAAAAAATAAATTTTCGTCACATGAATTTCACAGGTTAAAAATGATTCAATTGGCAATTGAAGAAATACCTTTTTTTGAATTTTCAGATATTGAATTAAAAGCAAAATCAATTTCTTATACTGTTAAAACCCTCGAAGAATTAAAAAAGAAATACAATAAGCTGGAATTCATTATTGGCTATGATAATATAATAAATTTTAATACATGGAAAAATCCCGATAAAATTATTGAACTTGCTGAATTAGTAGTCTTAAGAAGACGAACAAATGATAAGAAAATTGAAAAAGATAAATACTATAAGGCTGCACATTTTGTTAAAACTCCGGTAGTAGAAATCAGCAGCAGTGAAATCCGGAATCGAATTAAAGAAGAAAAGCCGATTGATTTTCTGGTTCCTCAAAAAGTAAAAGGATATATCTATACATTTAATTTATACAAGGAATAAATTATGAAAATTCTTGTAACTGGCGGAGCAGGATTTATTGCTTCACAAATTGTAGACACTTTTATCAATGAAGGTCATGAAGTGTTTGTACTTGATAATTTATCTACAGGATTTGAAAAAAATGTTAATCCAAAAGCTGTATTTATAAAAAAAGATATTGGAGACAAAAGTCTTGCGGAATTATTTGAGAAAGAAAAATTTGATGTTGTAAATCATCATGCCGCACAAATGGATGTTAGGCGTTCGGTCGCTGATCCGGCATTTGATGCCAATACAAATATTTTAGGAACCATAAATCTGCTGCAGAATTCGATTAAGACAAGTGTAAAAAAATTTATGTTCGCTTCAACCGGGGGTGCTGTTTATGGAGAACAGGATTACTTCCCCGCAGACGAGAAGCACCCGACTTCTCCCCTTTCTCCATATGGGATTTCAAAACTGGCAGTTGAAAAATACTTATTCTTTTATAATGCTCAATACAAATTAAACTATACTATTTTACGTTACGCAAATATTTATGGACCAAGGCAGAATCCTTTTGGCGAAGCCGGGGTTGTCGCAATCTTTTCTACAAGACTTTTAAAAAATGAACAGCCAATAATAAACGGGAGCGGAAAGCAAACACGCGATTATGTCTTTGTCGGTGATGTAGTAAAAGCAAATCTTACTACACTTAATGATCAAAAATCGGATATTTATAATATTGGGACATCAAAAGAAACTGATGTAAATGAATTATTTAATATGTTGAATCAAATTGTGGGAAATAATAAAGAGGAAAAACACGGACCGGCAGCTCCCGGTGAACAAATGAGAAGTGTAATTACATCCGATAAATTATTCAAAACTTTTAATTGGAGACCTTCCACACCTTTACAGGAAGGATTGAAAAAAACTGTTGATTTTTTTAGGACTTCATTAAAAAATAATTAGGTAACAATCTCATAGGATTTATATCCTCTGAATAAACACACAGTCCCCTTAAAAAAAGGGGGATAAAGGGATTGTTTAATGAAAATATATAACAGTTATAAAATCAGTATTTAAAAATCAAAAAAGTTTTTTATATAAATGATTGAAGATTCCTTTTTGGAAAAATTACTTGATAATGATAGACGTTCAGTTGCACGGGCAATTTCCATCGTAGAAATTGGTAACTCAACATCTTCGGAATTGTTAAAAAAAATTTTTAATAAAATCGGGAATGCTTATCGAATAGGAATTACCGGTCCGCCCGGCGCCGGGAAAAGTACCATAACAAATCAATTGACAAAATTATATATTGCACAAAATAAAAAAGTGGGAATAGTCGCAGTTGATCCAACAAGCCCTTTTACAGGGGGTGCTCTACTTGGTGATAGGGTTAGAATGAATGAAGTCGGTCAAATTCCGGGAGTTTTCATTCGCAGCATGGCAACTAGAGGAAGCCTTGGCGGTTTAAGCAAAAAAGCTATTGATGCTGCTGATGTTTTGGATGCTGCAGGTTTTGATATCATCATTTTTGAAACAGTCGGAGTCGGACAATCGGAATTAGACATAGCGCAGGCTGCTGATACAACAATTGTGGTTTTGGTACCTGAATCCGGGGATTCAGTACAGGCAATGAAAGCAGGATTAATGGAAATAGCCGATTTATTTATTTTAAATAAATACGATAGACCCTCCTCTCATCAAGCAGTAACCGCTTTAAAAACCATTCTCATGATGAAAACCCATGATGAAAATTCCTGGCTGCCGAATATTATTAAAACTGTAGCTACCGAAAATAAGGGGATTAAAGAAGTTGCGGATGAAATTGAAATACATAAAGAATATTTAATAAAACAAAAAAAGTTTTTGATTAAAAGAGAAGACCAGGCAAAAAAAAGAATCCAGGATATAGTTGAAGAAAAAATTCATAAAGAATTATGGGAGGATATAGGTAAGAATTCATTAAATTCTGCTTTAGAAAAAGTTATACTTGGTAAGCTTTCTCCATATCACATAGCTGAAGAAATAATAGACAATTATAAAAATCAGAGGTAACTTACCGGTTAACCATAAAAATTATATATAAGGTCCAAAAGACACATTATATATTTTTTGGGTTTCAATCAAAAATTGAATTAATAGAAAGGAAAAGTATATGGAAACATCTACCTTACAATTCGCTACAGAACTATCCGAAAACCAAATAATAATAAGAGATACAATTAGGGACTTTGCAGAAAAAAATATTCGTCCGAATATAATGAAGTTTGATGAATCGCAGGAATTTCCTTCGGAAATATTACATCAGTTAGGGGAGTTGGGATTTCTTGGAATCCTTGTATCTGAAGATTATGGCGGTGCAGGATTAGGCTACAGAGATTTTTCTATTATTATCGAGGAGCTGGCAAGAGTTGATCCTTCTATTTCACTATCGGTTGCGGCCCACAATGGTCTATGTACAAATCATATTTTTAAATTTGCAAATGAAGAACAGAAAAGAAAATATTTACCTGATTTAGCTTCCGGTAAAAAAATGGGAGCATGGGGCTTAACAGAATCCTCTTCAGGTAGTGATGCCGCAGGAATGAAATCTTTAGCCGAAAAAAAAGACGGTTACTATATTTTAAATGGTAATAAAACTTTTACTACTCACGGAACTGTCGGAGAAACTGATGTTATAATGGCAATAACAGACAAGACTAAAGGTAAAAAAGGGATCTCGGCTTTTATTTTGGAAAAAGGCATGAAAGGATTTATTGCCGGCAAAAAGGAGAATAAGCTTGGAATGAGAGCTAGCGATACTACACAGCTTACATTTGATAATTGTAAAGTTCCTGCTGAAAACTTAATCGGAGAAGAAGGTGAAGGTTTTATTCAAGCAATGAAAGTCTTGGAGGGCGGAAGGATTTCGATTGCTTCTTTAAGTGTCGGTTTAGCTCAAGGCTGCCTTGATGCATCATTAAAATATGTAAATGAAAGAAAACAATTCGGAAAATTTTTAAAAGAATTCCAGGCAATACAATTTAAACTTGCTGAAATGGCTGTGAATATTGAAGCTGCAAGATTATTAACACAAAGAGCCGCTTTTTTAAGAGATAATGATCAGCCTAATACTAAAGAAGCTGCAATGGCAAAATTGTTTGCTAGTGAAATTGCCGAGAAAGCATCCAGTGAAGCTGTCCAAATATTTGGCGGTTATGGATTTATTAAAGATTACCCCGTCGAAAAATTTTATCGAGATGTAAAGCTTTGTACAATAGGTGAAGGGACTTCAGAAATCCAAAGGATAGTAATTGCAAGGGACTTATTGAAAAATTTGTAGCTTAATTTGTTTCCCTTTTGTTAAAATTACTTCAAATTAATTAATACAATTTATTATGAAAAAAATTGGCAGCCCGGTAAAAGAAAATGAAACATTCCTCCAGCGGGAAGATTATCAAAAAAACCTTTTAAGAAAACTTAATGCTGAAAGAGAAAAAATAAAATTAGGAGGCGGAAAAAATGCAATAGAAAAACATAAAGCTAAGGGAAAACTTACTGCAAGAGAAAGAATAAATCTTTTATTGGATAATCCGAAATCATTTTATGAACTAAATACTTTTGCTGCTTATGAAATGTATGAAGAATATGGAGGCGCTCCTTCATCAGGAACTATCTTTGGAATAGGAAAAATTCACGGGGAAAACCATGTAATTGTTGCTAATGATGCTACCGTAAAAGCCGGTGCATGGTTTCCTATTACTGCAAAAAAGAATTTGAGAGCTCAAGAAATTGCAATGGATAACAGACTGCCGATCGTTTATTTAGTTGACAGTGCGGGAGTTTTTCTTCCTTTGCAGGATAAAATCTTTCCCGACAAAGAGCACTTCGGTAGAATTTTTAGAAATAATGCACTTATGTCTTCAATGGGCATCCCTCAAATTTCTGCCATTATGGGTCCCTGTGTTGCCGGAGGAGCTTATTTACCAATAATGAGTGATGAAGCATTAATTGTTGAAGGCGAAGGTTCAGTTTTTTTGGCAGGTGCACATTTAGTAAAAGCTGCAATTGGAGAAGTGATTGATAATGAAACTCTTGGCGGTGCCAAAGTACAATCAAATATTTCAGGGGTTACTGATTATATTGTAAAAAACGATCAAGAATGTTTAAAGCAAATCCGGAGCATTATTGAAAAAAATGGACCTGCATCTAAAGCCGGATTTAACAGAAAAGATAGCAAACCACCTCTCTACCCTTCTAAAGAAATTTTAGGATTACTTCCCCAGGATACAATTAAACCTTACGATATGTATGATATAATTGCCAGAATTGTTGATGAATCAGATATAGACGAATATAAAGCCGGTTATGGTAAAACTATAATTACAGCTTATGCAAGAGTTGACGGATGGTCGGTCGGGATTGTAGCAAATCAAAGAAGTGTCACAAAAACAGAAACCGGTGAAATGCAGGTTGGAGGAGTAATTTACTCGGATAGTGCTGATAAAGCAACTAGATTTATAATGAACTGCAATCAGAAAAAAATACCTCTAGTCTTTTTACAGGATGTTACCGGATTTATGGTTGGAAGCCGGGCAGAACACGGCGGTATAATTAAGGACGGTGCCAAAATGGTAAATGCAGTTGCAAATTCCATAGTACCTAAAATTACATTAATAATCGGGAATAGTTTTGGTGCCGGAAACTATGCAATGTGCGGTAAAGCCTACGACCCCCGTTTTATTTTTGCTTATCCGAACGCAAAGATTGCAGTAATGGGAGGCAGTCAGGCAAGCAGTGTATTGCTTGATATAAAATTAAAGCAAGTACAAAAGAGCGGACAGAAATTCTCTGAAGAAGATAAGAAGAAATTGCTGGATGAAATTACAAAATCTTATGAAGAAAAGAGCAATCCTCTTTATGCTGCTGCAAGATTATGGGTTGATGAAATTATTGACCCAGCTTTAACAAGAGAATATATCTCAATGGCAATCGAAACAGCAGATAATAATCCGGATATGCAGAGATTTAATACAGGTGTGATACAAACTTAATTTGAAAAGAAAAATTTATTTTAGATTTATATTATAAATATTTCAATTGATTAGGTCAGTAAATTAATTTCAATCCGGCAATTATTGTCCTTCCCGGCATAGGATATCCATCATTAATTTCATATCGATTGTCAAATAAATTCTCTCCTTTAACAAATAATTCAACTGAATTTAATAGTGAGTAATTAATGGTTAAACCGGCTAAAAAATAGTTTTGCTTGATAGATTTTTCAATATTTGAATATAATTCGGAAACTTGTTTGAGATTAAGAAGAACTTGTATGGAATTAATATGATAATCTAACTGTAGGTTTAAATCATGTTTCGGTGCATAAAGTGTCGGATTATCAGTATTTAAATAAGAATAATTTACGGAAGCATTTAAATTTTCACTTAATAAATATTTTCCTTCAAACTCTATTCCTTTGTGAATAAATGAACCCGAATTATTTTTGACTAACGGGGGTGTTGCAACAATAATATTATCACCTTCATCATAATAAGCTGTTACTTCAAGATCTAACCTGTAATCTAATAATTTCTGCTCCACTCCGAATTCATAATTCCAAACTTGTTCGGGTTTTAAATTTTCGTTTGAAACCGGAAATAGATAGAGATCCACTATTGTCGGATTTTGAAATCCTTTTCCAACCGATCCCTTGAACGTTGTGTTTTTGACCGGTGAATAAGTAATTCCAAATTGAGGTGTATAATCAGCATTGAATAATGAATTTTTCGAGTATCTAATTCCTGCTTCAAGATTTAAATTCTTAAATAATGAATCTCTAATCAATCCGTAAACCGCAGTTTCATTATCTGAATGATAAACCCCCAGACCTTTGGCAACAAAAGGAGTAGTGTTAGGATTGCTCCCCTTTCCGCCGTAGTTTTTATAATCAATACCTGCGGTAAAAATTATACCTTTGAAAAAATTTATATTTTGAAAAAAAGTAATCCCCTTCATTTCATCATAAGAATGCCAGCCGTCAAAAAAATCATGTTTGCCGTAACTGTAAAAAAACTTTAGTGCTCCATCAATTCCTTTAAAAGAATTGAATAAAGATAAAGCTCCTCTTGTTCTTAAATAATTATAATAATTATTCGGGGTGATAGAATAAACCGGTCCGGGATCATAAAATTTAGCTTTGGATATATTTCCATCCAGACTAAGTTTAAACTTATCATTTAAAGAATAATTTGTCTTTATAAACCCGGTTGAATTTCTAAATCCATCTTGAGAATCATTCCGATGTCCGTCGGTTTTTGAATTATTAAACGAAGCGTAAATTCCAAACTTTTTATTTTGATACCCTCCATCTCCGGTCATACTTAATGAATTGTACGAACCATAAAAAGAAGAAAGGTTCATATTTAGCCTATTGAAAGGAATTCTTTTCGAAATAATATTTATTGCGCCGCCCATTGCATTGGAACCATAAAGAATAGAAGCCGATCCTCTGATAATTTCAACTCTTTGAACACTTGAAGAAGTAAGAGCATCAATTATAGGATGCCCGAACATACCCATAAACTGTGGTTGACCATCAATAAGAACTAATACTTGAGTATTAGGGCTGCTCCCCATCCCGCGTATATTTATCGTCCCTGCCGAACTTGCACCAATTCCGAATCCCATTACATAATTATCATTTAAAAATAATCCCGGGACTTTATTACCTAATACGCGGATGACGTTAACATCGTGAGATTCCTGTATTTCCTTATTATTAACTATAGTTATACTTGACGATATTTCATTTTTAAAAACTTGATATCTTGTCCCGGTAACAACCACAGGTTCAAGCAGGTATGATTTGGTTGAATCACTCTGGCCGGATTGACCGAAAATGGTTGAGCATAAAAGCAAAACAATAATTAATAATTTTTTTGCCGGTTTTGAATTGATACTGAAAATATCCATTACTACATTTATTTAATAATTTAAATGTGACTAAGATACAAACTTCTTTTTTAATTTTTAGTACTTGAGGCAAATTTATTCATTTTATTTTTTCTCGTAAACTTCTTAATTAGTTTCTTAAAAGATACAATTTTTATAATGCGGTTTACAATTGTTCTAATTTTTCTATTCGCTTTTGTGATTAATCTGTACTCGCAGCAGAGTCCCCTTTCCAAAGGAGTGAATTACCTTTCAGAATTTATTGCTTCGGATTATTTTATGCATCTTAAAAAAACCAATGATGATCTTGAATTAACCGATACTCTATTTTTAAGAGCAGTAAAGTTCAAAGATTATAATTATTCGGAAGCTTTACTTGCTCTTACATTTGCAACAGTTCCTTATAAAGAGGTCCCGATTCAATTCCCTCTAATCGGAATTTTAAATTACCCCCTCGTTTCTGCAAATGATTCGGTCTTCCTGCAAAAAGATAAAAACCTTCCAAAAGATTTATTTTATGATACTCCTAAAAATAATTTTGGCGATAAAGACAAACTTGCTCATTTTTTCGGAAGTGCATTTATTTCTTATTCCACAAATATCTTTGATTTAGGCGACCTAATTGGTTATTTTGTAGAGGTTTTTGAGCAAAGTTTTAAAGTTCAATCGTCAGTTGACCAGCGGGATTTGAGAACTAACAAATTAGGTAATATTTTTGGAGAAACACTAAAAAAAAATAAAAACATTCTGCCTTCTCAAATTATGTTGATTAAATCTTTATCCTATTTTAGATATAATATATGAAATCAACAAAAGATACCAGGCTAAACAAAATTGTTGAAATCCTGGTTAACGAAATTAAGCCCGAAAAATTGATTTTATTTGGCTCACGGGGAAAAGGGAATGCCTCATTTAATTCCGATTATGATATTGCGATAGATTCGGAATTAATGAATATTACTGAAAAAAGAAAATTGAAAGAAAATATTGATGAGATTATAGGTCTTTATAAAATTGATCTCATTTTTCTTAGAGAAATCGATTCGGATTTTAAGAATATAATTCTTAAAACAGGTAAAATTATATATGAAGGATGAATTAAAATACTCTTTCGGAAAATTTAAAGAAGCTGTAAAGAAATTAAATGACGGAATTAACCAGGCGAAAGATCAACTTGATCAAGACGGAGTTATACAAAGATTTGAGTTTACCTTTGAATTATTATGGAAAACTTTAAAAATTTCTTTAGCAGATGAAGGAATAATTACCAAATCACCTAAAGAAGCGCTGAAAGAAGCTTTTAGATTTGGTTTATTTGAAGATGAAACTATTTTTCTTGATATGCTTGAAGATAGGAATCAAACAACACATATTTATAGTGAAGATATTTCAAAAGAAATTTATAATAGGATAAAAAATAAATATTTAAATGCTATTGAAACTCTGCAGAAAGAACTTTCGAATAGATTTGATGAAAATCCTGACCAAAATAAAATTTGAATAATTGAAAATCTATGAAATCAGTATTAATAATTGACGACGAAAAAGAGATTTGCGAAAGCATACAAATGATCCTTGAATATGAAGGATACAATGTTGATTATTCAACTAAAGCAAGTGAGGGCCTGGAAAAATTAGAAGCTATCCCCTTTTCAGCTTTGCTGCTGGATATTCAAATGCCGGAGATGAACGGTTTTGAAGTTTTAAAAAGAATAAAAGAAGATAACAATAAAGTATCTGTTATTATTATTTCTGCTCACGGTAGTGTTGAAAATGCAATTAAGGCTACAAGACTCGGAGCTTTTGATTTTATCGAAAAACCAATCGACCGAGACAAGCTTCTTATAAGTATTAGAAATGCAGTTGAACAATCCAATCTTATACTGGAAAATGAAGAGATAAAAAAGAATTATGTAGGCGATGGAAAAATTCTGGGCAAAAGCAAAGCAATAAATCAAATCTTAGAATTAATTGATAAAGTCGCGCCGCTTGAAACACGTGTGTTAATTTCAGGGGAAAACGGGACCGGCAAAGAATTGGTTGCACGCGCAATTCATTCCAAAAGCAACAGAAATGATAAACCTTTCATTGAAGTTAATTGTGCTGCAATTCCAAATGAATTAATTGAATCGGAATTGTTTGGACATGAAAAAGGATCATTTACCGGTGCACTTCAGCAGAGAATCGGAAAATTTGAGCTTGCTAACAAAGGTATTGTTTTTCTCGATGAAGTCGGTGATATGAGTTTGCAGGCTCAAGCAAAAGTGCTGAGGGCTATTGAAGACAGCAAGATTGAAAGAGTCGGCGGTTCAAAAAAAATTGATATTGACGTTAGAATTCTTTCGGCAACAAATAAAAACCTCAAGGAAGAAATTGAAAAAGGAAATTTTAGAGAAGATCTATTTCACAGGTTAAATGTAATTCCGATTAATATTCCCCCCTTAAAAGAGAGACAGGAAGATATACCGATCCTTGTAGAAATTTTTGCAGCGGATATAACTTCAAAACACAAAAAACCGCCTGTTAAATTTGATGAAGAAGCATTGAAATTTTTGCAAACTCAAAAATGGAGCGGTAATGTCCGCGAACTCAGAAATTTCGTTGAAAGAGTAATCATTATTGTTGATAAAAAAGAAATCGGTAAAAAGGATATCGAATTTCTATTCCAGGGCGGAAAATCTTCAATGAAAGATATATTAAGTGAAAGTAACTCTTTCCAGGAATTTAAGGAAAAAGCAGAACGCGCTTTTATTATTAAACAATTAAATGCAAATGATTGGAACATTAGTAAAACTGCAGAAGCTCTCGATATTCAAAGAAGCCACCTTTACAATAAAATAAAAAAATATGAAATTGAAAGGGGAGGATGAAAATGGAAACTATTTTTACTAAAATAATAAATAGAGAAATCCATGCAAACATAGTTTATGAAACTGATGATGTTTTAGCTTTTAAAGATATTGACCCGAAAGCACCTGTTCATGTTTTGATAATCCCTAAGAAGATCGAAATACCAAAGGTTACCGATATAAAAGGAGAAGAGCATGGAGAACTTTTAGGCAAAATGTTTGATGCAGCAAATAAAATTGCCAAGGATATGGGAATTGATGAAGATGGTTTCAGGTTAGTTATTAATTGCGGAAAAAACGCAGGCCAGGCAGTATACCATCTTCATATGCATCTTTTAGGCGGAAGACAAATGAATTGGCCGCCGGGCTGAACCTCTGCTAACCTTCGAGGTTAATATTATGTTTTCGAAATTTTAACCTCGAAGGTTCTCAAGATAACTCACCAAATTTGAACTCTCTTATCCGGCGGCCTGTACATAGGCTGTCCCGGTTTAATATTAAATGCTTTATAGAAAGCATCAACATCACTAAAGGGCCCGTTCACACGTAAAAAATTAGGTGAATGAACATCTGTTAAAACCTGCTGTGCAAGTGCTTCGGGTCTTGTATGCCCAAGCCATGAATAAGCATATCCAATCCAGAATCTCTGTGCCGGGGTAAGACCGCAAATTTTCTTCCCTTCTTTATATTGTTCGGTTTGCTTGAATGCATCCCAGCCGATTACATCTCCTCCCAAGTCGGCAATATTTTCACCGAGAGTTGCTTTACCATTAATATGCATACTGTCCAGAACAACATATTCATCAAATTGGTCCACCATTAATTTTGCTTTCTCATTAAACTTCTCTTCATCTTCTTTAGTCCACCAGTTGTGCAAATTTCCATTTGCATCAAATAACCTTCCTTCATCATCAAATCCGTGGGTTAATTCATGGCTAATAGTGGAAGCACCTGCATATGCATAAGCGACCGCATCATCGACGAGAGAATCGGGAACACCCGGTACAATAAAAGCTGCTGCAGGAAGGACTATTTCATTATTTGAAGGGTTATAATACGCATTCCATGTTTGCGGTGTCATATTCCATTCCTGCTTATCAACAGGCTTGCCTAATTTGTTTAGATCGCGTTCAAACCAGAATACGTTTGCTCTTATTGTATTTCTAACAAAAGAGCTTCTGTCAATTTTTAAAGACGAAAAATCTTTCCATTTATCAGGGTAACCGACTTTCTTTGTAACTGCATATAATTTTACCAGTGCTTTTTGTTTTGTTGAATCGCTCATCCAATCGAGTTTTTTTATCCTGTTTGCAAATGCATCTATACAATTATCAACTATCTTTTCATATCTCCGTTTTGTTTTAGGGGAATAATACTTGGCTACATATATTTGTCCAAGCAATTCTCCCATTGCATTTTCTGCAGCATCCTGTATTCTTTTCCATCTCGGTTTCTTTTCAGTAACCCCCGACATTACTGTCCCTCTAAAATGAAATTGTTCATCATCAAACTTACTGCTTAATCTACTAGCAAAAGCACTTATAAGATGCCATTTCAAATATGTTTTCCAATCATCAATACTAAATTTATTTACTGCGGAATTAAGTGCGTTAAAGAATTCAGGCTGTCCTACAATCACCGAATCAAGTTTGCCTGCTCCCATTGTATTGAAAATATTATTCCATTCAATATCAGGTATACGTTCTTCAAGATCAGCAATTGACATTTTGTTATAATTGGCATAAGGATCTCTTAAGTCTTCAAGCTTTCTGCAGGAATCGGCAAGAAAATTTTCAATTGCATAAATTTTGTTGTCATCAATTGATGCACTGCTTTTGTTTTCACCGAGAAACTGGAGCATTTTGCCGACATGTATTTTATATTCTTTCCTGATATTTAGAGTTCGCTCATCATTCCTAAAATAATATTCTCTATTCGGCAATCCGAGTCCTCCCTGCCAGAGATATAGTGCCATTTTTGCACTGTTCTTTGAATCCTGATCAACAAACATCCCGAACATTAGATTAACCCCTTCCTTTTGAAGGAAAGCAACAGTTTCAAATAAATCTTTTTTTGTTTTTATGGAATTGATTCTATCAAGTTCAGGCTGAACGGGAGTTAAACCCTGTTTCTCAATGGTAATCGAGTCCATTCCCGTAAAATAAAAATCACCAATTTTCTGTTCATTACTTCCTTCCGGTGCATTCGATTTAGCAGCTTTCTGCAATATACCTCTTAACCTGCTGTATGTTTCTTCATCGACAAGGTTAGCAAGCCCCCATCTTTTTTCATAAGAAGGAATAGGATTTTCTTTCATCCATGTTCCTGTAGCATATTTAAAAAAATCCGTACCGGGAGAAATGGTTGTATCCATAGCCCTTGTTAGAAAATCACCATTACTTTTTTCTTGTGAATAAATTGAAAAAGAAATGAATAATATAATTAATAA
>CAYUVK010000107.1:0-18280 GCA_964448105.1 uncultured Ignavibacteriaceae bacterium | reverse complement strand
TCAGCTGAAGATAAATGGTTTTGTTTCAACAAAAAAAATGCTCTTGTTAAAATAAGTTATTTAAAGTATCGGTTTTTTATTATCAGTTTCTATATATGATCTCAAGTTCTACACATAATTTAATGACTAATAAATATTTCATTATATAATTAATTTGTTATTGTTATATAAATTTAAAATCTACAGATGACAAAAAAGATTATCCTTTTAATTATTACTATTTCAATTATTAGCATTCCAAAAGCTTTTCTAATGGCAGAACCGGATACATTGGCCATTGTAAACGGTAAGCCAATAATGGGTGCTGAATTAAAAAATAGATTCGAACTCTCTATCTACCCTGGAAAGGACAAAGAGGATCTTAATAAAGTTAAATATGATTTCCTTCTATCAATGATTGCTGAAAAATTGTTGTCTAATGCTGGATCTAAAGCAATAAAAAAGGATAATCAAAGTGAAGAATTAATGAAAAATGAAATTGAAAGAATATTTTTAAGGGATGCGCTCTATAGAAAAGAAGTTCTACCAAAAGTTAAAGTTTCAAAAAATGAAATAAATAAAGGTTTTAAAATATCAAATTATTTCTATATAGTAGATACATTTTATTTCCCGGATAGTCTGGCAGCAAAAAAATTTTTTAAGCTCGCAAATAATAAATCAAAGAAGAATATTTACTTTTTGTCGGATAGTTTAAATGCGCGGCACGATACTCTTATTATTGGTTATGGTGAATCAACAGAAAATATTGAGAATGCTTTTTTCGGAAAAAAAGCAGGATTTATATCAAATCCCACCTACACAATTGACGGATGGGTAATATTTAAAGTTATAAATGAAATACCTAATAAAAAATTTGCCGGAGCTGCTATTAATGACAGAAAAGAAATGGTGCGAAAAATAATTGAAAGCAGGAAGGAAGATAAATTAGGATACAAATACCTTTTATCTGTAATGAAAGGTATTGAGGTAAAAATTAATTATAAAATATTTAGGCCATTGGTCTATTTTATAAAAAGTCTTTTATCTACCCATCGGCCGGCAAGCTTTGATCCTAATTATTATTTAAGTAGAGATGAAATATTATATATAAAAGATAAATTTCCCTTTGATCCCAGGGCACCTATGTTGCAGTTTAAAGGGGGCAATTTGACTTTAGGTTATGTCCTTGATAATCTATTAACATCCGGATTTGCACCCATCGATACTTCGGTAGCTGAAATTACAAATTCACTTCACTCTTCTTTAAAGTTTATAGTTCAAAATCATTTTTTAGCCGAAAAGGCGAAAGAGTTAGGTATGGAAGATTCACCTGAAGTGAAAAATAATACACAGACGTTTTTAGATGCATTCCGCTCAGCCGGTTTAATGAACAATATAATTGATACAGTAACGGTTTCTCAGAATCAAATAAATAATTTCTTCATAAATCATAAAGATGAAGTTTTAAAAGATGTAAAGCTCCGGCTGCAGATTTTTTCTTTTGAGAATATTAATGAAGCTGCAAAAGTACTGAATAGATTAAGTCAAATTAAAAATGCTTCTGATGACACCGCCGGTGCAATTTGGCTGCACGCTTCACAATTAAGTGAAATGGGTGCGGTATTATCACAATTAAATAATGGAGAGATTTACGGCCCGCTGTTTATAAAAGGTAAATATACAATCTTCCGGATTTTAGATAAGCAATCCTCAATATCATCCGAAAAAATAAGCAACAGTATCCAGGTTGCAAAAGACATACTGCTGACAGAAAGAAAAGGGAATATATTGAATGAATATATTGCCAACCTTGCCAAAGAACAGAATGTGAAAATTTTTAAAGAAAACATTGATAAGATAGACTTAACGCCTATACAAATGCTTACTTTCCGTTACATTGGATTCGGCGGAAAAATAATAGCTGTCCCGCCTTTATATCCACGCGAAGATTGGATAAAATATTATAATCCCGATAAAAATATAGTCCCCTAAAATTCATTTATTTTATCCGTTTAAGTATTTTTTACTAATTCAATATTGCTATATTTGCATATAAAAGTATCAATAACCGGAATAATTCTAATAAAAAACATCTTTTATGTACATTTTAGGAATATCCGCTTTTTATCATGATAGTGCCGCATGTCTTGTTAAAGATGGGGAAATAATTTCAGCAGCCCAGGAAGAAAGATTTACCCGTAAAAAACATGATTTTAACTTTCCATCCAATGCAATCAACTTTTGTTTGAACTATAGCAAAATAACAGTGAATGATCTGGATTTGGTCGCCTTTTATGATAAACCATTCCTAAAATTCGAAAGATTATTGGAAAGCTACTTAAGTTATGCACCAATGGGGATAAAATCTTTTATTAAAGCAATGCCTTTGTGGATTAAAGAAAAATTGTGGATGAAGGAATTGATAAAAAAAGAATTAAACTATGAAGGTAAAATAATATTCCCCGAGCATCATGAATCGCACGCAGCATCTGCATTTTTCCCTTCCCCTTTTAATGAAGCAGCAATTTTAACAATGGATGGCGTGGGTGAATGGACAACAACAAGTTTTGGAACCGGTAAAGATAATAAGATTGAATTAATTGCAGATATAAAATTTCCTCATTCGCTTGGACTTTTGTATTCAGCATTTACTTATTATACAGGCTTTAAAGTTAATTCAGGTGAATATAAAGTTATGGGTTTAGCTCCATATGGAGAATCAAAATATAAGAGTATAATCCTGAAAGAATTAATCGATATAAAAGAAGACGGTTCTTTCAGAATGAATATGGAATATTTTGATTATCCTGCCGGTTTAAGAATGATTAATGAGAAATTTAACAAGCTTTTTGGCGGTCCACCAAGAAAACCGGAAACAAAGCTTACTCAAAAGGAAATGGATATCGCAAGATCAATTCAAGACGTAACTGAAGAAATTGTTTTGAAATTAGGTAATCATGTTTACAATGAAACAGGGATGAAAAATTTAGCACTTGCAGGAGGAGTTGCACTTAACTGTGTTGCAAACGGAAGACTTCTTAGAGAGGGACCTTTTGAAAATATATGGATACAGCCAGCATCTGGTGACGCCGGCGGGGCTTTAGGTTCTGCTTTAATCGGATGGTATAATTATTTTGAAAAATCACGTCGTGTTAATCCTAAAAATGATTCTCAAAAAGGTTCGTATTTAGGTCCGGAATTTTCCAATGATGAAATTCTTGAATTCTTAAATCAAAAAGAAATAAATTTTAAGAAAATAGATGAAAATGAAATTCCTAAAACAATTTCCGGTTTGATTGCACAGGAAAAAGTAATCGGCTGGTTCCAGGGCAGGATGGAATTTGGACCTCGTGCACTTGGCGCAAGATCTATTATCGGAGATGCACGTTCTCCAAAGATGCAGGCTCAAATGAATTTAAAAATAAAATTTAGAGAAGGATTTAGGCCTTTTGCTCCCTCTGTACTTGCTGAAAAACTGAGTGATTATTTTGAGATGAATGACGATAGTCCATACATGCTTTTGGTTGCATATATAAAAAAGGATCATCAAAAAGAAATGAGTTTAATTGAACAGAAACTTTTTGGAATAGAAAAACTAAATATAATAAGATCGGATATCCCTGCTGTAACTCATGTTGATTATTCTGCGAGAATCCAGACAGTTCACAAAGAAACAAACCAACTTTACTATGAATTAATTAAAAAATTTGACGAAGATTATGGCTGCCCGGTTATAATAAATACATCATTCAACGTGCGCGGCGAACCGATTGTTTGTACTCCTGAAGATGCTTATAAATGCTTCATGCGCACAAATATGGATTATTTAATTATGGGAAATTATTTATTGGATAAAACCGAACAAAAGAAATTTGAAGAAGACAAAGATTGGAAAAAAGAATTTGCTTTGGATTAAAAAATCTTGGTGAAGCTGATTAAAAAAGAGCTTAATGTCATGCTGAGTTTATCGAAGCATGATATGCCAGGTTGTTAGTCTTCGACAAGGCTCAGACTGAAAAAATTACTTTTTGGGAATCATCATATACAAAATGGAAAAAAGAGGAATGACTTATCCACAATATTTGGTTTAATGCTCATCTCTTCAAAATAAATTATTTTTTAATATGATTTTAGAAGAAATAAAAAATATTAAAGAAACAAAAAAAGAACTCCGAAAATTTGGGACTACTGTTGGAACAGTTCTTATACTAATCGGAGGGTTTTTATTCTGGAAACAAAAAGAGAGCTTTATATATTTTGGTTCTTTAGGTGTTATATTAGTTTTAACCGGTTTAATTATACCCACTATTTTAAAGCCTTTGAACAAAGCCTGGATGACACTGGCTATCTTAATGGGATGGGTAATGACCAGGGTAATTTTGACAATTTTATTTTATATTGTATTGACTCCTACTGCTTTTATTGCAAAATTATTTAAAAAGAATTTCCTTGATTTAAAAATTGATAAATCGAGGAATACTTATTGGGAAAAAAGGGAGAAAAGGAATTTCAGCCCTGAAGATTATGAAAAACAATTTTAATAATTCAAATTATTTAAATGAGTAAATTATCAATACTTTCTGAATTGTGGCAATTTCTTAAAGTTCGTAAAAAATGGTGGTTAGCACCAATCCTTGTACTCCTTCTCCTTTTAGGAGGATTAATTATATTGACACAAGGTTCGGCATTGGCACCATTTATTTATTCGATATTTTAAGTTATTTAGAATGAAGTAGATTAGAAAAGTAGGTTTTATGAAACAGGCATGTATGTCAGTTCTATAAACCATTTATTTTAATATGCCAATGCTGTACGGCTTTAATTCTATTTTGTAAAGATTATTCTCACCCCTAATTGAATTTTCATTTAAAAGATTAATTAACTCCTTGTTACGGTCATTTAATTTATTCATATCTAAAGTTATTTCTTCATCTTTATTTTTATTATTGATTAAAACAAAAATAGTCTCGGAATTTAAAGTTCTAGAATAACCGAGGATTTTTTTATCATTATTAATTAAGAAGAAATTTAAATCTCCTAGAGAAAGAGCTTTGTTTTCATTTCTTATTGAAATTAATTTTTTATACCAGTTAAAAAGTCTGGAATCAAATTTTACTGAGTCTATTGAACGCGGACGTCCTAAAGGATCTGTAGTTTCTGGATCATATTTCAATTCTGGCCAAACCATTGGTTTTCGGCAATCGGGATCATCAGCTCCCCACATACCTGCCTCATCACCATAGTAAATCATCGGAGCACCTGGCATTGTCATCTGAATTCCTGCAATTAAATTCTGTTTAAGCATTTCAGTATCATTTGGTTTCCTGATTTTATAATCTTTATTCTGGGATGGATTAGCATAATGATCATACCATCTGTCAGGATTAACGATCTGAGATTCAATTCTGTCTACATCATGACTATCCATTAAATTCTGTAAAACATATAAGTTTTCTCGGGGATATTCCTCTTTTAAAGCATTAATACTATCTGAAAATCCTTTTGGGTTTATTTGATCTTTTACATCTATTACAAATTTTTTAACTGCCCTTGCAAAACGATAATTCATTACACCATCAAAAGAATCTCCCTGAAGCCACGGAGATGCATTAAACATTTTATTAACCTGCCAGTCTTCCCACCAGATCTCCCCGGTTATATAAGCTTCAGGATTAATTTCTTTTACCCAATTTCTAAAAGTTTTCCAGAATTTTATATTTACTTTTTCGGCAACATCTAATCTCCAGCCGTCTATTCCATCTGATGGATTTCCATCTCTATCAGGATCCATCCAGCGCTTTACAATTGAATGAATATAGTTAGCAAAACCGGGAGCTAACCCGGTTTCAGAATCTTTTCTTATTTCCGGTAGATCTTTTACTCCGTTCCATCCCTCGTACCCAAACTCATTCTCCGGTGTAGTTGGATTATCCCATAACTTTATTTTAAACCAATTTTTGTAATTAGATTTTTGCTGATTTTTTACGACATCTTGAAAAGCCCAGAAAGAAGTCCCTACATGATTAAAAACTCCATCAATGATTATTCTAATTCCAAATTTATGTGCTTTGACAATCAGACTTAAAAACAAACTGTCAGCAGAAGTCCATTTCCATGTTTTAGGATCATCAGGATTTTCTGAACTCCAGATATTTTCATCTTCATTCGGATTTGGTCCAAAGTTATTATCAATATGACGATACATCTTTGTATCATATTTATGCAAAGAGGGTGATTCAAAAACCGGGTTTAAATAAATTGCAGTTATCCCAAGGTGTTTGAGATAAGGTAAATGGTCTATTATTCCTTGAATATCTCCGCCGTAGCGCCTAACTCCTGAGTTCCAATAAAAATCATGTCCGTTAGCTTTTTCCCATGGCTGCAATTTATACCAATCGGATGTCCAAGGAGAAATTTGCCGCTCTTCAGGAATTCGATATGGCCAGGCTCCTTCCATATCATGCGGAGTAGGATCATTATTTTTATCTCCATTTGCAAATCTTTCGGGAAATATCTGGTACCAGACAGCTTCCTTTGCCCATTTCGGAACCCTGGAAATAATCTGTGCTTGAAAATTTTTATATAGAATACCTGAGATACAAAGCAGAATTAAAGCATATAAAATAATTTTTTTCATGAATTAAAAACTTACTTTTCAAGATTGAAAAATCGATAGCTAATTCCATTCACTGAAATATTTATCTTGTTTTCATTTAAATTAACTTTTTCCCCGGATAAAAGGTCTACTAAATATTTTGTTTTATAAAAATCCGGCAGTTCAAGATTAACACTTTGGGCCAGAGGGTTTTTATTTAAAACAACCAATACTCTTTCATTCATATCCGATCTTAAATATGCAAAAACATTTGTATCGGCTTTTAAAGAATAATAATCTCCATAACGTAAAGCAGGATGATCATCTCTTAAATGAATTAATTTTCTGACTTCAGTTAAATTTTCTTTTTCATTATTGTTTAATTGATCTCCAAACCTCATCATCCTTCTATTATCGGGATCTGCAGCACCTGTCATCCCGATTTCATCTCCGTAATAAATTGTCGGAACGCCCGGAATAGAAAGCAAATAAGAAAGATACAACTGTTCTTTTTTATAACTGCTTTTATGATCAACTTTAGGAGGATTGTTCCATCCAATTTCAATTGAATTACCATCATTTATTGCAAGATCACTATCAGCATAGGCCATAAAACGATCTTTATCCTGGCTGTCCATTATATTTCCCATCAGATTATTTTCCCCGAAAATGTACAAGCCTTTTTTGATTTCTTTATCTAATTGTTCGAACGATGCACCCTGTTTTAAGAATGTTGGAATGGCAACATCATATAAATTAAAGTTAAACTGCGCAGGAAGCTGTCCATTATTTACATAAGATTTAACAAGATCATAACTGCCGAATGTTTCACCCATCTGGAAGACTTTTTTACGCTGGGGTATCTCAACTTCTTCTTCTAACTTTTGATTTAACCTTCGCCAAAAATTATTCGGGATATGCTTTACAGCATCCTGCCTGAAACCGTCTGCATCAACTTTTTCCAGCCACCAAATTGCATCGCTTGTAACTGCTTCTACGGCAGCTTTGGAATGAATAAAATCAAATGAAGGCATAAAAGGTTCAAACCAGGTCGTTAATCTATGTTCATCCCACAGCCTAATATTTAATTTGCCGTCAGGTAATTTTAAATGACCAAACCAATCACGGTGTTCTTTAAAATACGGATGATCTTCATGCACATGATGTGCAACAATATCAAGAAGAACTTTTACATTATGTTTATGTGCAGCTTTAACCAGTTCCTGCAATTTTTCCATAGTCCCAAATTCTTCTTCCACTGAACGTGGTTTAATCGGCCAGTACCCATGGTAACCTGAAAACCAGCGATGCGGTTTTGGGAATTCTCTAAAAGCATGGTTTGTATTATCATACACCGGTGAAATCCAGAGAGTTGTGATGCCAAGAGAATCAAAGTAGCCGTCGTTAAATTTATTAATCACTCCCTGGAAATCCCCTCCCATGTAATTAGCTTTTTTGAAAAGAGAATCATGAACAATCGGTTTATCAATTGACGTGTCACCATCATCGAATCTATCAATGATTGCTGAATAAATAATTGCATCATGCCAGGTAAAATTCTTTATGTTTCCTGCGGGTTCTCCGTCGAATGAAATAATATTTTGAATATTAGTTGCCTGATCATTTTTAGATACAGCAACCCTTAATGTTTTTTTCCCTCTTAAATTTTCTTTATTCAATGAAATAGTAATTTGATCTCCCGCTATATTAATTGAACCTGCCTGAATTTTTTGATTATCGAGCAATGCGATTATATTCTTTTCAGAAAGTTTGTTTTTCGATTCATCATTTTTATATATAAAAGAAAATTTCACATTATTATCCGTATCAGTTGCCGGGTAAAAATTTTCAATATGTAAAAATGGATTTGTTTTATGTTTCGCTTCAACTGTTAAAACTGAATTATAGCCGCCCATTCCATTCGGAATTTGTTCGGGATTTCCCAGGTCAATTAACTCTGAACCATCTGCAAAAAATTTATATTGGTATCTTCCAGGTTCGAGAGGAATGGTGATCTCCCAGGTACCGTTATCATTCTTCATTTCTAAACTTCCCCTATTCCAGCTGTTAAAGCTTCCGAAAAGAAATACTTTATTGAAAGATTTTTCCGGTTTGAATTTGAATGTTACATTTTGTTCCCGGTTTACTCTTACCGGAATTTCATAAGTATTTCCATTAAAGTTAAATTCAATAAAAGTCATTCCTTCAAAATTTTTATCCGGAGTTAAAATAAGTTTTGTTTTATCGAAATTAAATTTTATTTCAACCGAAGGACTGGATATCAATTTTATATTACTATAATCTTCTGCATAAAACATATCGGAGATTAGTACTGAATCAGTAGTTCCCGTAGAAAGATTAAGAGGCTTTATTAAATCAGTTATTCCTTTACCTAATAAAATGAAATTTAAAATGAAACAAATAGTTAAAATAAATGCGGGATAATATTTTTTATTAGACATGAGCATTTAGTCCTTTGTTTGTTGTCTATTATGAAGCATTTATAAAATAATTAAATAAACTGATTAAGGACATTACATGAATGGAGTGTTTTTTGCCACTCTATTTGGGTAGGTTGAGTATATAATAAGTAGGTGAGATTATGAATATTGGGAGATGTTATCTTTTGCGAGTAATCAATATTAATATTATTGATGAAAATATTGTAAATATTAATAAAATTTTCCAAGAATATTAACTAATTTCAAAAGCCCGCTGTGCAGTTATAAATTTTGTAACAAATTCATTGGCGGGTTTTTTAATTAGATCTTGGACTGTGCCGATCTGAATGATTTTTCCATCCGTCATCAAAACAATTTTATCCCCGAAAAATCCTGCTTCACTTAAATCATGTGTAACAAGAATGACTGTCTTTTTTAATTTTTGAAATATCTTTTTAAGGTCTTCCTGCAATTCATATCTTATTAATGGATCTAAAGCCCCGAGAGGTTCATCCAACAGGAGTATTTTAGGATCAAGCATTAAAGCCCGCATTAAGCTGACCCGCTGTTTTTGTCCGCCGGAAAGTTCGGCAGGAAACCGGGTCAATCCATCTAAAGGAAATTTTGTTAATTCAGATAATTCTTTAACTCTGTTATTAATTTTTTCTTTTTCCCATCCAATATATTCAGCTAAAAGAGAAACGTTTTTTATTGCAGTTAAATGAGGGAAAAGTCCGCCATCCTGTATTACATATCCAATATTTCGTCGTACTTCAAAAATATTGGATAGAGATATTTCAAGGTTATCAATAATTATTTCACCTGAATCTTTTTTAATTAGTCCTATTATAATTCTAATTAATGTCGATTTTCCGCAGCCGCTTGGGCCAATTAAAACTGTAGTTTTTCCTCCTTCAATATTTAGATTAATATCATTTAGTGCTTTAACATGATCATACGTTTTATGAATTTGTATTATTTGTATGGACATAAGAATGAATAAGATATGTGTACTAAATCAAACGATGCAAATCAGGAAAATTATTTCCGGCCGGGTATTATAAATTGCCTTCTTTATATATTTTTCTATAATGGATTTTCTGTAATTGTCTTTCAATAATAAGGTTTGCAATTGAACCGGGGATGTCATCCTTTTTCTCCTTAGAAAACACTTCTTCAATTTTCTTATCTTCTACATCAATTCGGTAAAGCAGATTAAATAATGAATCAAATTTTTCATTAAGCAAAACTTTTATTTTACCTGATAAATATTTCTTCAACTCTTCAATGTTTTTAATGTCATCTTTATTAATTAGGAATCCAGGTGATAATTGTGAAAAGTTTTGAGAAATTATTCCGGATAATTCTATAATCTCAGATTTTTTTTCTTTTTCCATTTCTGATTGACAAAGTTAAAAGATATTTTAATAATATAAAGATAAAGAATTTGAATTAATCAGGTCAAATCATAATTGATATTTTTCTTTAATTAAAAAAATAATTCTATATGCAACATATGTAAAAAACGGTGCTGCAACTACATCAATGGTATAATGTACATGCTGAATTAAAAGGGCAACAGCTATGATTAAAAAGCAAGAAAGAAATATTACTTTTAATTTTTTATTATTTATAACCAGGAATAGCAAAAACATAGTTGCGGTGTGACCTGAAAAAAACAGATCCTTTGTTAATAATTGTCCGGTACCAATATTTTGGACAATCGGATCAACTAACGGTATCATATTTTCGGGCGCATTTAGCGACACTAAATATAAAGTTGCAATCCTAATAATTACCATAACCGCATAAACCTGTAATGCAAAGATTAATTTTGCTGGTTCATTCAGTAAACTAATAATTCCAATAACTATTGATAAATAGATTATACCAAATATAAAATCAGACAAATCAACCGGATTAAACAATTTTAATATAGGGTCATTTAGCTGCACCCCGTTTCGTGCTTCAATTGTATTTATAAAGTGTGAAAAGTAAATAAGAACAGTACTTATTAAAATAAGAGTAATAATAAGCTCAAATAACAAAGTACGGACAATAAAATATTCTTTCCAGTTTTTTTTTGCAAGACCCCAATACGAATTTTCTGGCATATTTTCTTCAACTCAGAATGTATAGGATTCAATTTATTTAAGTATAAATCAATTGAAAGCAAAAAAAGCTTTCCAATTGAATTATTATTAAATGTTTAACATACTCAAATAAACCTATTGATTTATAGTAAGAAGTGATGAAAATATCACAAGGTGTTTAATTCTTCCAGGGATTTTAATAATTCATTTTTAGAAAAAGGTTTCACAAGAAATTTATCTGCGCCTGCCTCATAAAATTCCCTAATTCGATCTCCGGCAAATTCACTTGAAATAATTATTAATGGCCTGTTAAAGCTATCGCTGCTTTTAATTTCTTTACAGACATTTAAACTATCATTCCACCTGTTTTGGTTTACATCAAACAAGATTACTCTGTATTCTTTTTTATTTAATAATTCGATGTCAAAATCTCTAAAGTTAAAAACTTCTATTTCAAAATTCTTCTTGAGAAATGCATTAATTAAACCGTAAGAATCACTGGAATCATCAAGCATCAATATTTTTTTCAGATTGCTTTTGCCGTTCCCTTCAAATTCCTTTTTACTTTTACTATGCTCCGATGAAAGCGGAAGTGTAAAAGTAACTGTTGATCCAACACCTTTTATGCTGTCAATAAGAAGAGAACCTCCCATTTTTTCAATATACCTTTTTGATAATGCCAAGCCGAGCCCATTCCCTTCATAATTTCTTCCAATGTTAAGATCTTCCTGGCTAAACGGTTGAAATAAATGATCCATGTATTCAGCAGAAATCCCTACACCCGAATCTTTTATTCTAACCACAGCTAATTCCCTGTCTAAAAGAAGATTCGTCTCAACCTCTACAAATCCTTGTTTTGTAAATTTAATTGCATTGTTTAATAAATTATTAACAATATTTTCAACACACTGTACATCTACATTTACATAAATTTCATCAGTATTAAAATTTGAATTTATTTCAACATTTTTATTCTTTGCATTTTCTTTTAAAGAGGCAACACTGCTTTGAAGAATAGTAATCAGGTTTATTATCTCAAAATTAAGCTTATAATTTTCAGCTTCAATTTGAGCAAACTCCAGCATTTGAGTTATGCTTTTAAATAATCTTTCACTCCCGCTATATAAATTATCAAGATAAACCCTGTCTTCGGGGTTAATCTTATCTTTCATGCTTTCTTTAATAATTGAGGAATAACCCAAAATAATATTTAAAGGGGTTCTTAATTCGTGTGAAAGTACATTGAGGAAATTATTTTTTAGTCTGTCTGCTTCTTTCTGTGCATCCCTGGCTTTGTTAAATTCTTCATTCATTAAAACAATTTCAGTTTCATCTTCGTGCATAAGGATAACATAATCTTTAGAACTAAAAGAAGCATAAAAAATTTTGGTTCTAAATATCGATTTTGTTACCTGTTTACTTTTTAACAGAGAGTCATTATAATTATCAATCGAAATACTCGTCTTGGTTTCGAATACGTAATTAATATTATCAATTACGTTACTATTTTTTAATTCCGGATCGTTATAAATTGAATATTCCTTTAATTCGGAAAAATTATAATCCCATTGAAAAATAAAAGCAGGATTTACATATACGATTTTGCCTTCCTTATTGATTATTTCAATTGGAATATGAATCGGGTCATAAAGTAATTTTATATATTTTAGAAAATTAGATGTCATATTTATATTGGCAAAGAAATTTGGATTGCAGAACCATTTTCCCTATCGAGAATTTTTATTTGACCGTTATGACGATCTGTTATACTTTTACATAAGAACAATCCATAACCGCTTCTATTTGATGATGGTAATTCTAAAAATGAATTTTTGTTGCCGACTGGAAATCCGGGCCCATCATCTTCAACTATTATATTGATTTTATTATTTTCAAAAAATGATTTTATCAAAATTGTTGCGTTTGGTTTTGCTTCAGCCGAATTAGTAAATAGCTGAACAAATAGATGTTGAATTTGCTCCGAATCATAAGTGCAAGGCGGCAGCGTGTGAAACTCTGTTTTAAAAAAGATCTTATTGAATTTTTTCATTGGTGCAAGATATTTTATAACTGATTGAATTGTACGGTTAAGATCCCCGCTGTCTTTATTTAAATTCATAACAGAAGTTTCTAATAAAACCTGCGCATATTTTTGAATATTTCTAATGCTGTCGCTAGCAACTTTTGCCTTTAATTTTAACCTGTCGAATAAGATGGGGTCAGTAGAATTCTTATCTTTTTCAAAATCTTTTGTGGTTCTTTCAATAGTTCGCATTAGGCTTTCAGTCTCTAAAAGAGCAAGATGAACCAAACCTTGTAATGATTGTCCGATTTCCGAATCTATACTGGATTTTAAAGCTTTTCTTTCCGCTTGTATTAAATGAACGTTTGCTTCCTGTAGTGCATTGTAAGCATTTATTTGCCCGTTATATAATTGTGCATTTCTAATTGCAGTAGCTGCCTGGCCTGCAAGAATTTCAAAAGTATCGGTTATTTCCCTAATTTTTATTTTATGAAGCTGCCTACTATCAACATAAATTACGCCGATTTTCTTCTCATCAGTAATTAATGGTGCACACAAAATGGTTTGCAGTTCGAGTCTTAAGATACTTTTACTTGAGTCATAGTTTGTATCACTTTGTGCAGATTCTATAAATTTCGACTGACCAGTTTCGAATACATCTTTAACTACGGTTGTACTCACATTAAAAAGATTTTCTAAAAGAGAATTCCCCTGAGAATCCAAACCTATTTTATATTCAAGCTTTCCGTATTGGTTAGCTAATACAATAAATCCCCGTTCAGAATTGGTTAGCTTAATGGCATTTTTTAACACTAATTCAAGAACATCTTCAATAATCAGGGTTCTATTTATACTTTTAACAATGTCAAGGATTACTTCAAGGTTTTTAACTCTAGCGGCTTCATCAGTTTTTGAAGCATTATTTTGGGCTTCATCAATTTTATTTTTTAACTCTGAGAATTTCATCAATTTGAAATCATTTTTACTGATGTAATATAATCTTTTATATATAAATGCAAAATATGATTTTTTAAAATACATATTTTTATAAAAAGATTTATTTTTTTGAAAATTTTGTATTTAACTAACAAAGTGTAAAAAAGAAGAATAAAAGCTTTTACTCAAATTAATTTAATTGTTTCAGAATAAAACAAAGTTTTCTTTAAATACAGTAAATATTACAAATTTGTATTGAAATTGTTACATGTATTGGTTTTGTGAAAATTGCACTAAGTAAAAGTTTCTTTTTATACTTTGGCATTTCCATTGAATTAACTTGAAAAAAAAATCTTGTTGCTAAAATGGAGTTATCATGAAAATAATTTTTATTGTATTAGCATTTGTTATTCCTTTAATTATAGGGTGCAGCGATTCATCAGTAAATCCTGAAGCTGTAGATCAGACTAATACTTTAAATCAACCTAGTAACATTCAAAAAAGCTGGATCAAATTACCCCCAAATCCGGGAGTAGCCGCGGATAATGAATATTCTGCTTCAAATATAATAAACGGGGAAATTGGCGGAACAGTAGAATTAAATGTTAACTATGTTCGGACTTCCCAAGTTAATGTTATAATAGATGCTGTAATCGAAGTACCGGCCGGGGCTTATTCTGGTGAAAAAAATATAACCATGATTATTAATAGTACAAATGGTACTGCCACTTTTTACCCGAGCCCTGAGACTTTCAACAAACCATTAGTATTCAACTTAAGGATTAGCGGTGTTGATTTAAATGGAGTTGATCCAAAGTCAATAGACTATGTTTATCTTGCTCCTGATGGTTCTTTTGCACCTATAAAGTATAAAGGTATAGTGATTACTAATGGTATACTACAGGTAAAGGATGCTTTAATACCACATTTCTCAATATATGGATGGTGCAGATAATATTAATTAAATAAAAATAACTAAATAAAAAAGCAGGTAGAAATTTACTTGCTTTTTTGTATAATAAAAAAATTTTATAAATAATAGAAAAATTAGTTAAGAGTCTTAAGCAATTTAAAAGATAAGAACCATTCCCGGGAATTTCCCAGACCATACCATGCTTTTGCAATTCCTGCTGAAAATGTAGTTTCAAGATTATACCAATGTTTGAATACCAGGTTTATCTGAGCACCTGCGTCCACGTATGCTGTTCCTTGTTCTGATTCAACTAATAAATTTTGTGAATATAAAGAAAGATCAATATGATCAAGGAATTGGAAACCTAAGCTTATATTAGCAAACCTGATAGGCGGAAAAGCAGTTTCGAACATCAATTTAAAAAACCTGTCGGCAGCTAAACTATAAATAGGTATACCCGGGAAACGGAATACATTTCTAAATTGATCAACATCAGCATCTTCAAGCTTTCTGTTGCCGAATCCTCCGAAGAAAAATTTTGACTGCATAAGCTTATCATTTTTATTATGATAACCTGCAGCAATTTTAAAATGGAAAACATTATGGGGAAATAAGTATGTTGAATAATTATCCCATTCAGTATAAACCTGACCGGCAATCTGGGGCTTTTTAGGATTAGCACCGAATAACATTAAAGTAGAATTAAATTCATTTCCTTCTTCAAAATTTGAACTTCCTATGCTTCGCCGAAAGTCTTTCGAGTTAAAGCTTGTTTGAGCAACATAAAAATCAGGTTCACTAACAGGAATTAAATTATCATTTATCGATTCAATACCCCTGTAGTAAGTTATGCTCGAAGTTTGTTTCATTTTCAATGGATTATCGTAAATCCAATAATGGGTGTGCTCCAATGTAATATTGGTTCCTGTCATTCCGCGTTTTCTTTCATTGAACAAATCATAAAAATCAGGAGCGTTATAATCAACAGAGAGCTGTAAAGTTTTTTTGTATATGTATTTGCCTTTAAAGTGATATTCCATTTTGGCACTGCCATTTTTCATCTGTTTTTTAATAGATCTATTTTGCATAAAATATGGCGAGACGCCGAATTCCATTGTTAAATCATTAATAACCAGTGGATCTGAAATATGTGTAAAAAAACCAATTACCCTTTTATTCTGAAAACCGCTTACTACCGGTATAAAAGTATTTATTCTTAGATTAAATAGACTGTTATAATCTTCTTTATTACTGATATTTAGGTTAAGTTGACTAGCAGGTTTTAATGCTAAATACTTTAACTTAATATTTTTATTTAAAACTTCCTGACCTAAATATTTTATAGCATATAATTTCTTCGCAGGAGTATTAGGTATTATAACAGGGATAAAACCTTCCGATGTGAATTCAAACGCAAACAGTGAATCTCTATTTAAATATTTGGGTCTGAATAAACCTCTTAACGTATTACTCATGGCCTGGATTTTTTTATCTCTTAAATTAATACGATATATGTTAGAAACTCCATTTGTGTAAGCATTCCAATAGACAAAATTTTCATCAGAACTCCATGATGGATTTTCAGGAGAGCCATCTGAATAAATTGTTTGATATTTAAATGGTTCATCATTTTTTAAATCTTCTGCATCAGCGATAATTATAGATTGATTCCCATTACTTCTCTTTAAAACCGCAGTTAAAAATCTTCCTGATGGACTGACAGCTAAATCGTAAATTTCATCCCCGACATCAAACCCGACCATTGGCTGTAAAGTTTTATAAGGATAAGGAGAATAAATCAGTGAAACTTTTCCATTTGTGTGCAGAACACCCCATAAATCATGCGACTCAGGAGAAACAGTTAGATCCCCAACACGGCAGTTTTCGAATAATAATTTATTTTTTTTGGTTGTAACATTTAAGACGCGGATATCCCTGTATAGTTGATTATTTTTTGTTGTATAAAAAAATAAATTTAAATTTCTATCATAAGCTGTTGAGGAAACCTGAAGCAGGCTTGGCGTAGGTAGTGTACTAACTTGTTTAAAGGAATGGTTCTTCAAATTTAATCTTCCTATTCCTGCTAAATAATTTGGATGATGATAACCAAAAATAACTGATGTTCCCCATTTGTTAATATGAGCTTCTGATACCCATCCAACCGGTTTACTTGTAAGTCGTATGATCGGGGTTATCTCGCCGGACTTTAATCTTTCAATATTTTTCTTTTGGAATTCTTTTTCAAACGAGATAAAATTATCCCATTCATCATTAAAATCTGCATTAAATACTTCTTTAAATTTACATTTAAAATTCTGATAAAATTCATCCGGTTGTGTAGTAAACCACTTAATTAGTTTCTCAGAACCATACTTAATAGCCAAATAAGACGTAAACCTTGCTCCATATAAATAGTACAATGTTTCAAACAAAAAAGAATTTTGAGATGATATTGATTCCAAATGCATAGGGGAAGGAAAATCTTCATTATCCAGTACCATAGTTCTAAAGTACATTTCATCAAAATTTCCTAAAATCCTGCCGAAACCACCGCTTAACCAGGTTTCCAGAAAAACGGCAATCGCTTCTTGATGCCATCGTGGAGTATACCTATTGAAATTAGTTAACAAACTGAATGGAATTGTCAGAGGTTGAATTTGTTCCGGTTCAACTTTACCAAACATAGATCTGCTAATCGATTCTATGTTACTTGCATGATCGTTTATAACAATATGAACAAGTTCGTGGCTAAGCAGCCATTGGAAGCGATCATTATATGGCGTAGTTTCATATCCCTCTTCTAAAGGTTCTATTTCCAACCTTATATAGTTATGCGGAACAGTAGTTGTCGATCCGAAACCATAATCATAAATATCAAATGTATTTATTATAATTTTTTCCGAAGGTGTATAGTGAAATATTTTCATTAATGGCGCTAATGCATTTTCTGCAGATTGTAAAATATGGGGTATTAATGGGGATTCCATTTCCTTGTATATAACTTTAAAGTGTTTACTTTCTTGCTCCTTCCATTGGAATTGAGCAAATAAATTTAAACTTGGATAAAAAATAAAAATTAAAAGGAGAGTAATAAAAAAGTATCTTAGTCTTAAAATTTCACAAATCAATTTAATATTCAAAATAAAGAAAGCCTTTAATTATAAAATTAAAGGCTTTGTTGAATTATTACAAGATAATTATTTGTGAAAATAAATATCTTTATGCCAACCAATTAAGGTTATCTTACCCAGCCAAAACTGGTGCCTAATCCTTCTAGTTGTGAATTAGATCTCACCCAGC
>CAYUVK010000106.1:0-18390 GCA_964448105.1 uncultured Ignavibacteriaceae bacterium | reverse complement strand
GGTTTACTTGCATTAATAGCAGCTGTTGGATCACTGATTCTAGTATTTGATAGTAAAACCACACCTGAAGTTCTTGTAGCTTTGGGTTCGGCCGCAGTAGGTGCTTTAGTTGGCTTATTTGCACCCTCGCCAGCAAGTAAAAAATAGTTTAATTAAATATATATAACAATTATTTTAACTATTTATTTCAATTATTTATGATAATTGTATATTGTTGGAATAAATTTGAAAATTCAAGTTTAGAAAATTTTTATTGGTAAGAAAATAAGTTCTTGCTTTATTATTAATATTTTTATTGCCTTTATAGATTAATAAATTTACATGAGAGAAAAATGGGTTAATTTCTCTTCATTTAGGCCATTCTATTTATCCCTGTGAGGATTTTGTAAGTAAAAGTTAGATTAATATTTGCATAAATTTTTTATGTTTATGGGAGCTATATTTAGTAGTTTGCTTAATCTTCGGCATTTGTAAATAAAACAAGCTTCTTGTTTTGGGCTGCAGCTTAATTGCATGGCCGTTAGCAGTAATAATAAATTGGAGTAAATATGGTAGAGAAAGAAAGTTTTATTAAATGTCCTCAATGTGGTGCTGACATTGATGTAAATGATGTTCTATACCATCAACTTGAAGAACAATTCAAAAAAGATTATGATAAAAAATCTGCCAAACGTGATAAAGAAATCCAGAAGCAGCTGGAAGAAATTCAATCAGAGAAAGAACAAGTAAAAAAGCAAAAAGAGTCATTGAATAAACTTGTAGCCAAGGAAGTTCAGACAAAACTGAAAACAGAAAAGAATAAACTTGAGAAATCAATTCGTGAACAGCTTCAAGATGAAACCTCTGAACAAATAAAAGATTTACAAAAAGAACTTGACCATAAATCTTCTCAAGTAAAAGAACTTAATAAAACTAAAGCCGAAGTTGAAAAACTTAAACGGGAAAAGGATGAATTGCGTGATCAAGTTGCACTCGAAAAGGAAAAAGAATTCAGTGATAAAATGAAAGAAGAAAAACAAAAAATTAAAAAACAAGCAGACAAGGAAAATACTCTTAAGATAAAAGAACTCGAAAAGAAGTTAGAAGATCAGACTAAACTTGCTGAAGAAATGAAACGGAAAGCCGAGCAAGGTTCAATGCAACTTCAAAGCGAAATTCAAGAACTCGAATTAGAAAATATTCTGCGCAACTTATATCCATATGATGAAGTAACAGAAGTAAAGAAGGGGCAACGCGGTGCGGATGTAATCCAAATTGTTAAGACAAACCAAGGTAATGATTGCGGGAAAATATATTACGAAAGTAAACGAACAAAAAACTTTGAATATGGGTGGTTACAAAAATTACGGGATGATAATCTTGAAGTAAAGGCTGATGTATTAGTAATTGTAACTGAGGCGATGCCAACAGATAATGAATTTAAATATTTCTATAAAGACGGCGTATGGGTGTGTTCCTTCTGGGAAATTAAAGGCTTTTCTTTAGTACTTCGTCAAGGGCTTTTACAAGTTCAAGCAGTTACAATTACACAACAAGGCAAGGATACAAAAATGGAACTGCTTTACGATTTTTTAACAAGTCAAGAATTCAGAGGACAATTTGAGGCTATTATAGAAGGGTTTAAATCATTACAAGATGACTATTCCGATGAAAAATTGAAGATGCAAAAAATCTGGAAAGAACGTGAAAAACAACTTGAAAAGATTTTATCAAATGCAGTTAATTTTTATGGTTCATTAAAAGGAATCGCTGGCGCATCCATTCCAGATATTAAAATGTTAGAGAGCAGCGACGAAAATTTGTTAAAATAGGGATTAACGCTAACAAAGCAATTCAAGTTAACAGCTTCTTACGCACCCTGCATTTTTGAGATAAAATTAAACTAATTCTCTTACTCTGGGCTGCGGCTTGATTGCAAGGTTGACCTTATTATGATTCTTATATTGAAAAAGAAGTTGATGTGGTGAATAGGAATAAATCTATTAGTAAAATTTGGTTAAAATCTTCTCAAATATTTTCCGAAATACAAAAAATATATAATGAGTAAAAAATTTGACTACCCCTAATTCTCCTTCCCCACCCTCCTAATTTTCTGCTCTATCTCTTCTTTCAGCATACCTTATATGATAGTCCGCACATCAGTAGGATATGTTAAGAAAAATTAATTTATATTGATTCTAATTTAACTTGTAATAATCATTAAGAATTAATAATTATACATTAACAAATATCGTAATTGAGGGCATGGAGAAAAATGGGGCAACTTCTCTTCATTCTGCTCTGTTCTATTTATTCTCTGTGGATTTTATTAGACGAAACCAGATTAAGATTTTCATCAAATTTTATTTTTGGGGAGGTTAAGTGGAAAAAAATTAACCGGAGTATTTATTTATAGGGGTAAAGGATTATTTGGAAGTTATATAAAATTAGGAGATTCAACAATGGAATTACAATTGATATTTGGTATTGTAGGTTTAATTCTTGGTTCAATTCTTGGTTCAATTATTACCTATTATTTTGTTAAAGATAAGTTTAATAAACCGATTATTGAATTGCAATCTCAAATTGATAATGAAATATTGAACCATAATGAAACCAAACAATATTTTAATGAGGAAAAGCGAAAAAAGGAGAATTTAATTGAAGAAATTAAAAATGAACAAAGCGAGCGAGTAAGGTATAAAACACAATTTGAAGAAAAAGAAAAACAGTATAATGATATTAGAGCTTTATATGAAAGCAAACTTAACGAACTGACAAGTTTGAATTCAATTAATGCAAAACTAAATGTAAAATACGATGAGGCTCTAAAATCAATCAATGAACAGAAAAAATTTGTTTCTGACGCAAACGAAGCACTTGAGCGCGCTTTTAGATCTTTATCTGCAGATGCTCTAAAAAATAATAACGAATCATTTTTAGATTTAGCAATAACTGTTTTAGACTCACATATAAAGGATTCCGAAAGTGAATTAGAAAAAAGACAACAAGCCATAGATTCTATAGTTCAACCTTTAAAAGAAAGCTTGACCAATTTTAATGGTAAAATACAAGAAATTGAAACTGCTCGGCAAGGTGCCTATTCAGAAATGAAAGTATTATTAGGAAATATGCAGGGAATGACTGAAAAACTTGAAAAGGGAACAAATACACTTGTAACCGCTCTTAAAACCTCTCATACAAGAGGAAGATATGGCGAAATTGGACTTCGTAGAGTTGTGGAATTTGCTGGGATGAATGATTATTGTGACTTTGAAGAACAAGTTTCAGTTTCAACTGAGGAGGGCGGATTAAAACCTGACATGATTGTAAAACTTCCCGGGCAGCACCAAATAATTGTAGATGCTAAAGTTCCTTTATCTTCATATATGCAAGCTTTCGAGATTAATGATGAACAAGAAAAAACAGACCTTCTCAATAAGCATGCTGTTGCAGTAAGAGATCATTTAAAAAAATTAAGCGAAAAATCGTATTGGAGTCAGTTTGACGATACACCTGATTTTGTAGTTATGTACTTTCAAATTGAATCTTCCTTTGGAGCCGCTTTAGAGCTCGATAAATCTCTCATTGAGGATGGGATTAACAATAGTATAATATTTGCAACCCCGACAACTCTTATTACAATGCTTAGAACAATTTCATTTAGTTGGCAGCAAGTTAAGATTGCAGATAATATCTATCAAATTAGAGATGCCGGTGTAGAACTATATAATAGAGTTACTAATTTAATTCAACACATATCAAATGTTGGAATCAACTTAAACTCTGCTGTGCAAAATTACAATAAAGTAGTTGGCTCACTAGAGAGCAGATTTATTCCACAAGTAAAAAAATTAAAGGAAATTGGCGGAAAATTAATGAATAAAGAAATTCCTGAAATACAACAGATAGAAACGTCTCACAGATCTATAAAAGAAATTTCGATAGAGAATGTTAGAAATAATGACCTAAACTAGTTCTTCTAAAAAAAATTTTATAAGTATATCTGAGAAATTTTAGTAATTTTTGACCTTCCTAAAAATACCCAATTCTCCCTTCCCATCCTCCCAATCTTCTCCTCCATCTCTTTTTTTCAGTTTACCCACTTCTTCTAAAACCTCATCTGAAGTTATCAATCCTTTCCTTTCAAGAATCCTAATTACCGCTTGTATCTCAAGTGTATTGGAAACAGCCAACTCTTCAAATGTTACCAGCTTATTATCTTTTGACATAAAACCCCTCAAGTTTAATTTTTCTTGCTTTAATTCCCAGTTTATCTTTTGATGGTTTTTTATTATAAAATTCTATAGATATCCTTTTTCTGCAATATGTAGCTTAATTGCAACTGTTATTAAATGAAATTTTTGGATAAATTTTAGTATATAAATTATAAATCTGTTTTGGCTGGAAATCAAAACATGAAATATATAATAATAGTACTTGCACCTGTATTAATATTCTATAGCTGCAGTGGAAGTAAGATAGTTCAATATCCTGATCCTTCAAGTACAGCCACAGCGGGAAGCTTTAATTATATAAAAGGGGAATATCAATTTGGTGAAAAAAAATATAATGCAGATTATGGAACTATAACCCTACCCGAAAACCGGAGCAATCCTCATTCAAGACTCATTCATCTTCCCGTAATCCGAATTCATGCTTCCATAGAAAATATTGAAGAACCTGTTTTTGTGCTAGGAGGCGGCCCGGGAATGTCTAATATGGGCTTCCGTCCTATAGATTCATTATTATATAACCATGATTTTGTTATTGTTGGTTACAGAGGTGTTGATGGTTCAACAGTTCTCGATTGTCCCGAGGTTAGGGAAGCATACGAGAATGGAGAAGATGATCTATTAGGTGAACAATCACTGAGGATAATTGGTGAGGCATGGATAAAGTGCTTTAATCGTTTTAAATCTTCAGGAGTTGATTTGAATGGTTATACAATACCAGAGACTATTGAGGATATAGAAGCTGTACGGAAAGTTTTGAATTATGACAGAATCAATTTAATAAGCGAGAGTTACGGTACACGGGTTGCTTATATTTATGGTTTAATTCACCCGGGTGTAATTCGGCGTTCGATTATGATCGCCTTTAATCCACCGGGAAGATTCTTTTATGATCCTAAAATAACAGATGAAAAAATCAGATATTATTCTAAGTTATGGGGAAAAGACTCATCTATGATAGAAAAATCTCCGAATCTGGAATTAACAATGCGAAAGGTTCTTAAAGATATGCCCCCCAAATGGGGCTTCTTTCCCATAAATCCCGGCAAAGTTAAAGTTGTAACATTCGCACTTCTTTTTCAGCGAGCTACTGCAGCGATGGTTTTTGATTCTTATGTTGCGGCAGAAAAAGGGGATTACAGCGGATTAGCACTGATGTCTATGGCATTTGACTATGTATTTACTGGTATGTCTGTTTGGGGAGATGCAGCAACAAAAGCTGTAAGTGTCGATTATGATTCAATGAAAATTTTTTCAACTGTCAATCGCCAAGATGAAATCTTGGGAGCACCGATGAATAAACTGGCATGGGAACCATTGAGATACGGCACCTTTCCTATAAAGATGATCCCAGATAGTTTACGGCACCCGGTGTACTCTGATGTTGAGACATTAATTCTAAGTGGCAATGTTGATTTTTCCACACCTGCGGAATACGGGAAAGAATTTCTTACTTATCTGAGGAATGGCAGACAAGTTATCATATCAGAAGCAGGACATGTAGGAGATATCCGGTATTTACAGCTGGATGCAACCAAGGGACTTATAAGTGATTATATTAATAAAGGAATTGTCGATACTTCCAAAATCAAATATGTCCCGATGGATTTTAAAGTCAGCTGGGGATTTCCCGCAATAGCAAAAACTGCCCTTGGCTTAATTGGCATAGTAATACTATTATTAGTTACAAGTATTATATGGATTTTTTAGGTTTTTTATTTGATGCCAGATAATGCTCGTTATTTAAAGCTCATATATTTGAATGTATTATAAATAATACTGAATTACGACTTTAATTAGTAATAAGTTAATTAGTTTAACTAACAATTAAAGAATTTATCACACCTAATTCTCCCTCCCCATCCTCCTAATCTTCTCATCCATCTCTTTTTTCAGCACACTAACTTCTTCTTTTAATTTACCCGTACTATTTAAGTATATTAAAAAATTTTTACTTTTTTAAAGAATTTTATTGAAAGTTAAATTAATTCAATATAATTTGAAATGGTGATCAAAAAAAATGGATAACTATAGGGATCTTATCTATAAATTTACACCTAAAAATCTTCAAAACCACCCAAGAGGTGTGACTTATACAGCGAAGCTGTATTTTGCAATTGTTTTATCTGCGCAAGTTTAATTAGCAATTTATATCTTCTGGATTGCGGCTTAGCGGCAACATCGTTAGAACGCAAAGATATTGTTGTAGTATTCCACGAATTAGTTCAAACTACCCTTTACTATTTCACAAAGGAGGAACAGATGAAAAGCATTTTTAGATTCCTATTTGCGGTATTTTCCCTATTGACCACTACGAATCCATTGCTCGCCCAATGGGTCCAGACCAACGGCCCTTACGGTGGTTACATTTCCTCTTTCGCTATTAGCGGGACAAATCTCTTTGTGGGGACTGATGACGGCGGCGTATATCGTTCCACTAACAACGGCACAAGCTGGATGGTGGTCAATTCCGGCTTGACAAACTCTTACGTTTTCTCACTCGCTGTGAGCGGGATAAATCTCTTTGCAGGAACTGAGGACGGTGGCGTGTTTCTTTCCACTGATAACGGCACAAGCTGGATGGTGGTCAATTCCGGCTTGACAAACTCTTACGTTTTCTCACTCGCTGTGAGCGGGATAAATCTCTTTGCAGGAACTGAGGACGGTGGCGTGTTTCTTTCCACTGATAACAGCACAAGCTGGACGGCGGTCAATTCCGGTTTGACGATCTCTGCTGTTCGATCACTCGCTGTGAGCAGGACGAATCTCTTTGCGGGGAATCAGAGAGGCGTGTTTCTTTCTACAAACAACGGCACAAGCTGGACGGCTGTCAATTCCGGCTTGACAATCTCTGCCGTTCCGTCTCTCGCTGTAAGCGACACAAATCTCTTTGCGGCGACTTATGGCAGCGGTGTGTTTTTTTCTACGAATAATGGCACAAGCTGGACGGCGGTAAATTCGGGCTTGACAAACTTAAATGTTCTGTCTCTCGCTGTGAGTGGAACAAGTCTCTTTGCAGGAACTGCTTCCAACGGTGTTTGGAGACGACCTTTGTCGGAGATGATCACTACGGTGGAGAGAAGCTCAACTGATTTACCAACGCTTTTCAGTCTTGACCAGAACTATCCGAATCCGTTCAATTCGTCCACTACTATTAGATTTAGTCTTCCATCAACCTCATTTGTGTCACTGAAAGTCTTTGATGCTTTGGGGCGAGAGGTGTCAAATCTTGTATCCGAGGAGTTGTCTGCTGAGACATACTCACGACAATGGACGGGCGCAGACTTACCAAGCGGTGCGTACTTCTATCGTTTACAAGCAAGTTCATTTATCGAAACAAAGAAACTCATCTTGATCAAATAAGTGACGGTCAACTGCAATTAACAATCGGTAACAACGATGCTCCGATTATTGGGCGAGATATTAATTAAAATTTTCATCTTTTGCGTTCTAAATAATCGCTCAAGCTGACGTTGTTACCGCGGACGCTCTTGGACAAATGAAAGTTGTACAATCAAATGAAAACATACGATGCAACAAGAACTAACGAATTTAAAAACAATCGCGGCACGCTGGAACATACCAACAGCTTAGCTCAAGTCCGTTATATGCTTAAAGTAAATGACCAATAAAATACAAGAAAATAGAGAACAGATTCGTTTAGAAATAAAAAATAGTTACACCCAGCATTTTTGAAATAAAATTAAACTAATTCACTTTTCTGTGCTACGGCCTAATTGCAGATAGCCAGGTTAAAAGGAACATTTGAATGCAGGAACAAAATCGTATCATAATATCAAATAACTTGATCTTGGTATTAGCACTGATAATATTTCTTTCTACGCGAGTAGATTCACAATCCGCCCGTCCGTTGCATTATCTGACGAAACAATGCAACGAAGAAGTTATTCAGTTGCATCTTGATCCAGGTCCATTTCAAGATTTGGTTGGATCCAATTTCTCGATCGTGCTTGAAGAAGGAAAAGCGTTTGTTCAGATCCTTGTTCAGAACTGTTCGCAATACTGGATAGATGGCGAGAACCTTGGTTCTAATCAGGAAATACATATCTGGTTATTGATCCAAGGTTTAAAAGACATGCGACCTGTCGTTGGAGCGCAGCAAACTCGGCTGACAATGACGTGGTTAAGTCTACTTGACGGATCTACCAACCGTAGAACTCGTGAGGCGAGAATGGCAGCAGGAGTTGTGCAGGTTCCAATTGAGAGTGTTTCCCTTGATCCGCCAGGTACCAAGCGAGGTGGAAAAGTTACTATCAATCGAAACCTGACTTACTCTTGGAATGTTGTATCGGGAGTCCCACCGGTTAGACTAATAGGGGTGAATCACGATATTTACACAAGAGATTCCTCTGAAAATTTTGTTCTCAACCAAATACAAGCTCTTTTGAATGTTTACGCTTTCGCCTCACACGGTACTTTGGAAGTTATGGGCAATACGGCTATGCTACCATTTATCAATACCGGTACTTATCCCGTTCTGGTGCACACTTACTTTCCCATGTGGACTAGAGGAACACTGGGTATCTTACCCTCTCGTTGAAGGTAGGCGAATTCCCACATAAATTTGGCGCAACACGACATTGTAATTAAAAGAAAAAGGTATCTGAAACAATGAATAAGCAGGAATGATATTATAAAGAATTTTATAAATGACATGAAAATTAATTAAATTAAAATTCAGTATAAGTTATAGTTAGGTGTAACAAGTAGACAAAGGAGATAATGATGAGAACAAGAGTGGGTCTGTGGATTGACCATAGGAAGGCTATTGTCGTGTCTGTTACGGAAAAAGGGGAAGAGATGGGACTGATAATATCGAAGGTAGAAAAACAGCTCCGCCGTTCCGGTAATTCCCCTCTTAAAGGTCCCTATGAATCACAGCAAGTACCGGGAAGTGATAGCCGTCAAAAGGTTTTTACGGGACAGCTTAACATTTATTACGATGCGGTAATCGCGAGTATTCGTGATGCAGAATTCATTCTGATATTTGGTCCTGGTGAGGCAAAGGGCGAACTGAAAAAACGTCTTGAAAGAAGCAACCTCGGTGGACGCATCGTAGGTATTGAAACAGTTGATAAGATGACGGATCGTCAGATCGCGGCGAAGGTTCGAAAGCACTTTGCCGAGTAGCGTTCGGCATCTGACTCATTTTTAATTAACAGATTTGTTCCCACCTTTGGTGAATAAACTGGGCTGCGGATTAGTTTTGTGACCTTTATATACTAAAAGGAAGCGAGATGAAGGTTGGTAGGTAATTTTTAATGTCTGCTGATTGTTAAACAGATCTTTCTTGATAATGGATTTTTTGTTTTATATGTTTTGTTCACACATTAAATCATTTAATTTATTATGAGGTTATAAGATGCCAACATATGAATTCAAATGTAAAAAATGTGAGAAAAAATTTTCCCTTCAGTTATCAATCTCAGATTATGAACGAAAAAAATCTTTTACTTGTCCAAATTGCGGAAGTAAAAGTACGAAGAGAATATTTTCAGGTTTTACCGCAGTCACATCTAAAAAAAGCTTATGATATACAAAAAATATCTAGTTCCTGTCACAAAAACCCGTTAGGAGTTTTTTAGAACTATTGTTAAAAATGATAGAATCCCTTTATATGTGATAGGTCTATTATATCCTAATTCTCCCTCTCAAACCTCCTAATCTTCTCCTCCATCTCTTTTTTCAGCACACCCACTTCTTCTATTCCTATATAAATACTCGATAAAGTGCATTAGAAAATTTTAACATTTTTAAGAATTTTATTGATATTAGAAATTATTAATTATAGTTTAATTATTGTATTATTGGAGGTATGGGGAAAAACGGGGCAATTTTCTTCAAAACTCTGCCAATCTAGTTTATCCCCATAAGGATTATGTAAACTGTATTGTATCGGAAGAACATTTTAAAATGAACGATATATTATGGGATTGATGAAGCGAAGCTGTGTTCAGGAAAATTAAAGTTGATAATTATAATTTTTAATAAATTGACTGTCCATATGTAATGTCAGAGACCATATATTGTTTAATTCTGAAGAACTGAAATTTTATTCAGTATATATTCAGCTTCCGTCTAATTTTGACTGGAATTCGCTGTAATCTTATATTTTCTGCTTAGTTTTAATTATTCGGATTATTCATACAATTTTTTTTATAACACATCAACACAACTTCATGACAGAATAACACATGGTCTGCTTATTCTGTGTAGTTATAAATTAAGCTGTATTTCTCGGCCCATCATTCTGGCCGAAATTATGAATTTATGCTCAGAATCAGGTATGTATTTGTAAGACAGCAGATAAAAGGATGATTTAATTTTCGAGAAGTAGTAGCTTTAAAAAAGGAAAAGTTATTTGGAGATATAAACAACCAATATTTGTGTTTTAACATAACAGCCGTTAGGCAACAAAGCCATAAATAAAAATAATATTGTCTACCAAAAGAGGTGTAAAAATGAAAATCTTTATAACAGGTAGTACAGGTTTTATTGGAACTTACTTAGTGAAGCGATTAGCGCAGACAAAACACAAACTACATTGTCTTGTTAGAGAAAAAAGTAATACTCAATTATTGAAGGAGTCAGACGCTAATATTTTTGTTGGTGATGTCACTAATAAGGCTTCTATACTGCATGGTATGCAGGGATGCGATTGGGTTGTTCATCTTGCCAGCAGTTTTGTTTTTTGGATTCCGAATAACAAAGTTTTCTATGACGTAAATGTTACAGGCACTCAAAATGTCATGGAAAGTGCCTTGGAAAGTGGAATTTCAAAGGTGGTTTATATAAGCACGGCTGCGGTATATGGGAATGCTGAATGGCCGATAACAGAAGAAACCTCCGTCGGAACTGAACGCGCCAGCAAATATGTACATACCAAGTATGAGGGTGATTTGATTGTCCGGGATTTATATGAAAAAAAGAATTTGCCTTTAGTCGTTGTTTATCCCAGCGCAGTCATCGGATCAGATGATCCCAAGGCTTGCGGCCGATATATTAAAAATTATGCTCAAGGTCGTATGCCGGCGCAAGTACTTACGAAACTGTATTTCCCATTTGTTCATGTCAAAGATGTTGCTGAGGCTATTGTAAGAACTTTGGAAAAAGAGAATAACATCGGAGAAAAATATATTGTAAGCGCAGAAAATTATACATGGGGAGAAATCAATCAAATGATCAGTGAAATCTCAGGGACCAAACTCCCTTTTCTAAAACTCCCAATTTGGACAACGGTTTTAACCTCTTACATGCTGACAGGAATAGCAAATTTGATAAAGAAACCCCCGTTATGGGATATGTCTGTTGACCAGATAAGCCTCATGAAACAAGGCTTCAAAATCGATGGTAGTAAAGTAGAAAGAGAATTGGGAATTACTTACACTCCTATCCATGATGGAATTAAGGAAGCTATAGACTCATTTAAATGATAAAAATTATATTGAATATTAAACGTCAGCCTCTAAATTGCTATAAATTAAAAGTGAGGTGCTAAAATGTATAATCACATAATAGTAATGTTACCGTTGTCCGAAGTATTGGTGGAGAAGCGACCCACGAGTATTTGATTTCCCATAAAGATGATTTCATTTTAGTTAAGCATTCAAAAGAACTTGCACACAAGCAGATTTTATTACTTAGTGGATGGAAAGATAAACCAATTCTTTTGTTCCCATCTTCGTTCCGATAAAATCGGAACTTCGCCGGGTAAACTGGGCTGCTACCTACCCGCCTGGCGGGGCTTAATTACATGGTCGTTTTAAGCAAGGAGGAAATAATCATGAAAAAAATGGATTTTATTTTTAGGGGGATGCGATCTCTTTTTTCAAGACTGCTAATCAGCTTGATTTTTGTGTGCAGTCTCAGTGCCCAGATCTCGCTGGTTTCTTCATTTCCAGCTGACGGTGCTACATCCGTGGATACGGCATCCACTTTGAGTCTCACATTTAATCAGCCTGTTGATGTTTCTGCCAATTTTGAAGGGCTGGATATGGACGAAGGATTTTTCCTCGGCTTGCAGTTGTTTCCTCTCGGGAAATCTGGCGAGCCCGATTCAATCACTTTCAGTTTTGATTTTAAGACAGTCTATTTCCATAATTTTCACCTCTGGGCTGAAACGAAATATGTCGTTATGCTCTTAGGCGCCAAAGCTGCATGCGGGGATTCTTTGGACAAACCTTATGTTATTAACTTTACGACAGGGGCCTCGTTGCCGACGAATACGGTCTCGGGTACAGTTGCTTATGCTGGCGATCCGACAAACAGTTTCGTATCACTTCTAAGCTTGGAGACAGGAGGAGAGGGACCAAACTTTCTGGCATCCACAGTTGTTTCTTCGCCCAGTGGGTTCTATACTATCCCTTACGTTGAAACAGGAGATTATGGAGGTCTAGCTATTTTGGATGCCAATCTTGATGGAAACTTCGATCCTGCAACTGATCCTCTGGGCTGGTATGATCCTGATCTTAATGGTGTTCCTGACACCCTAAAAGTGACGGGGAGTATGAGCGGAGTGAACATTGTAATGGGGGCCCTGGTACCTCAGACAGCTCAGGGGCTTCTTATAGGTGTGGATGCTTCAGTTAAGTCTACCGTCCCAGATGCTGAACTGGTGATTATTATGGGAGACGAGTTGAATCTCGATGGAAAGGCAGTCCAGTGGAAATACGTATACTTCTCTAATAGCGCTAGTAAATTCTACACTGTTTCTACTCTTGGAACGAGTATCCTGCCTATGGCTGAGAAAGAAGAAGCTCAATTCCCAACAGAATCTCTTCCAGCCAATTGGATAGATAGTGATTCCGCACTTACAGTAGCCGAAGTAAATGGGGGAAGTAACTTCAGGACAATATACCCAAATGCAACAATCAGCGCTGTACTTTTCCCTGCCTCAGCAGCGGGATTCTTTTCAGTTGATAAGACGAGTTACTCCAGGGATAAGCTCTGTTGGAAGTTGAACCCCAAAAACCTTATGAAAGAAGATTCATTTTTACAGGGTCAAATCCTATGGAAGATCGAGTACAATTCGGATACCGCAGGAGAAGACACAACTATCTATCTGGATGCTGTCACAGGTGTGGTCACAGGCGTTGAATCGGAGAAAGTTGGTACAGGTGTACCTTCTTCTTTTAAGCTCCGACAGAACTATCCTAATCCATTTAATCCGGTAACAATAATAAATTACTCTATCCCCAAAACAAGTTGGGTTATAATAAATATTTATGATGTTTTAGGAAGAGAAATAAAAAAAATAGTGAACGAAGAAAAAATAGCAGGAAACTATAAAATAGAGTTTAATGCTAATGGTCTTGCAAATGGGATTTATCTTTATAGGATGCAGGTAGGTAGTTTTGTGGAAACAAAAAAATTAATCCTTTTAAAATAAAAATATGCCTAACATGGTAATTTAAGCCGCCAGCGTTTCCGCACCCGGCATTTTTGAGATAAAATTAAACTGACTCCTGCGGCTTAATTGCATGGCCGTTGACAGCCGTCCATAAACATTATACAAAATGATTACTTTTGTTATAATTTGGTCGATATGGTTTATTTCAGAATTATTACTTAATACATTTTTTCATTCCACTAATAATAAAGATGACCAAGATAAAGGTTCAATGAGAATTATCTGGATTACAATAGGTATTTCAATTAACCTAGGAATTATTATCTCTTTCTTTTTCAAATTTCCTTTAAGTAAATTAATAATTATACCATATACAGGACTTCTTTTGATAACAACAGGTATGATATTCAGATTTATAGCAGTTTGGTCGTTAGGAAAATTTTTTACTGTCAATGTAATTATTCAAGAGAATCATAAAATAATAACAAGAGGAGTATACAAAATTATCCGACATCCTTCATATTTGGGTTCCTTGGTATCTTTTATTGGTTTTGGGATTTCTCTCAACAATTGGATATCGTTGACGATGATTGTGATACCAATTACGATTGCATTCATTCATAGAATTGAAATTGAAGAGAGGCTATTACTTAAACAATTCGAAGTGGATTATTCCGAGTATATGAAAAAAACATATCGATTACTACCTAAGATTTATTGAACAGTATTCTTGTTCACATCTTCTCTTAAAAGTTTCGGCGGATAATCTGGCCCGTGGCTTAATTGCAAGACCAATATGTTTTTTACAAAAGATGAAATTTATGAAACCGCGAGAATTAGTAAAAAATTGGGTCAAAGCATTTAATAAAGGAGATTCAGAATTGATTTCTGAATTTTATGCAGATAATGCAATTAATCATCAAGTTGCAAACGATCCAATCGAATGTAAAGAATCAATAAAAGAAATGTTTGCTTCTGAGTTTTCGAAAGCAGAGATGACTTGCATTATTGAGAACATATTTGAAGATGGGGAATGGGTAATTCTTGAATGGAAAGATCCTTTAGGTCTCAGAGGATGTGGCTTTTTCAAAGTTCAGAATAACAAAATAGTTTTTCAGAGAGGATACTGGGACAAAATGTCATTTCTAAGAATGCATAATTTACCAATTCCAAATAAATAAAATTAATCCAACCTCTTCAATAACTAAAAACTCAACAACTATTTTAATTAAAAAATTCTGGCTGTGGCTTAATTGCATGGTCTTTAGGTTGTTAAATTGGTAACAACCATAATAGATAGAAACATGAAATAATCCATTGAACAACGTGATTACTTTAATTAAATGAATAAAAAAATAGATTTAACATTTATCCTTTTATTATTTATCGCAACATTTTTCAGCTATCTCTTTCATGAATTTGGTCATTAGATCGTTGGCGAGACATTAGGAAATAAAATGATTATGACTTTGAATTCAGCTTATCCTAAAGTCGGTAGATATATTAACGAATGGAATTCAATCTATGTATTTCTTGGAGGTCCCTTATTTACAGTATTACAAGCAATGTTTGCGTTTTACTTAATTATGAAATACAAAAAATTATTTATATATCCATTTTTATTTTTCCCATTCCTAATGCGATTATTTTCATTGACATTTGCATTCAAATTAGAGGATGAAGCAATAATATCTTCTATGCTAGAAATAGGGACATTTACTTTTCCTTTAATTATAATCATAATTTTATCTGTTCTGGAAAGATGTTCACCGGCCTAGCAATTACACAGCTGGTTGAAAAGGGAAAACTTTCATTTGATGACCCTGTTGGCAAATATATTCCGACAGATTGGTTGGACCCAGAGATAAGTAATAAAATTCAAATTAAGCACTTGTTAACACATACATCGGGACTTGGAGACTATTTCCGTGACGCCTACCAGCAATCTGCGATACCAGTATTTAGAGATTTGGCTGATTATAAAACATTGATTGCAGATGGCACATTAACTTTTGAACCGGGAACAAAATTTTCATACAGCAACACAGGTATGCTGTTGCTGGGATTGGTACTTGAAAAAATAACAGGCAAAGAATATTTTGATTACCTGCAAAAAAATATTTTTGAACCGGCAGGGATGACAAATACGGGAGGGTTTTATAAAGACCGCCCGGTTGAAAACAGGGCCACTGGATACACAAAAATTTACGAAAATGGAATTGTAACCTGGGATAACCATCAGTTTACACGTGTAATGAGGGGCAGTCCATCAGGAGGTGTTTATTCCACAATTGAAGATCTGTTAAAATTTGATATTGCTATAAGGTCAAACAAGCTGTTATCACCGGAATATACCGAAATAATCATGGAAGGAAGACCTGACCTCAATGTATCTTTCCATAGTTATGGTTTCTTTATTTCGAATGGTTCTGCAGGACGCGAAGCATCCCATAAGGGAGATGGCCAGGGTTCCAATTGCCATTTTAAAATGTATCTTGACTCAGGCTATACTGTAATCATTCTTTCCAACTACAGCCAGCCATCAGCAAATATTGTAGCAAATGTTGTTGATCAATTAATGACGCATATAGCTGTCCGTTAATAGAAACCTTCAGGGATTTTGCTATACGCTTGTCTAAAACGGGGGTCGTTCAACAGTGTATTGAGCCCATCCCCATGGAGAATTAACGCTATGGAGACGAACTCTTGGTATCATTTGAAACTATTTAAGCAACACAAGTTTCTTCATATCCGAAAATGGACCTGCTTTCAAATAATAAAAATATAGACCACTTGCTAAATATGCCCCGTCCAAAACAACCTCGTAATTACCCGGTTGCTGAAATTCATTTACCAATGTCTTGATATTCCGTCCAAGGATATCAAATATTTTTAGAGAAACAAATTCATTATTAGGGATTGAATATTTTATATGTGTTGTCGGATTAAACGGATTCGGGAAGTTTTGATGCAATTCGAATTTAATTGATATGCCTGAGGATTGACCATCAGAAATTCCCGTAACTGCAGCTGCAGTACCGTTAACTTTTACAATCACCGGGTTAGTAAACCCGCTTAAATTATGAAAGATTTTTAGAGTAGCGCTCAAGTTCCCTGTTTGTTTAGGCTTCCACTCGATCTCTAAAGTATCCGTCTGAATAGGTTTTAAAGTTCCGGAATAAAATCCCGGATTAAGATATAATTCATCCGAACCAACAATAACAATACTATCCACTCTCATAACGGTTGTGCTTAAATTTATAATTTCCAAAGAAATGGTTGAACCGACATTCACTTTCACGTTACCGGGAAATGTTATCTTATCCGGTACATTCAACTCTTCGTAATAGAAATTCGGAAGGGCTTTGGCACATGGACCGCCGTACGCGCCAATGTCATTTCTTAAACCTCCCAAAGAAGGTGATTCGGCGTGCCCAGTATTTAATATACATTCAATATCATTGTAAATAGAATTCGTATCACCGGTATCAATACATTTTGAATTTTCATTTAGCGAGAATAAATTATCGGAAAAATCCGGATATGAAGTGAAATTCCCAGTTCCCGTATAACTGTCTTCGTTATTGTTATATCTAAATGATACATTATTAAAACTTGATACAGGATTCCAGAGTGTATGCTCTTCAACTTGTTTCCCGGAATTTTGTCTATTTCCCCAAATTATATTATTCCTAATTATTGATATTGTATTTTTTGTTGAAGATGAAATACCGCCTGTTCTTGATTTAGAAATATTACCGACTATAGTATTATTCTCAAATATTCCTTCGTGGGGATCAGCATAAATAATTAATAAACCCGCACCGCCGCCTTTATCAGTGTCGTAATTTCTAAAAATAATATTATTCCGAACAGTAGCACCGGAATAGCTAAAAGCCATTCCCGCACCGTAATTTGCCCTGTTCAACATTACAACATTATTTCCAATTGTTGGATTTCCATCCCACAGGGCACTAATGCCGCCGCCGCCGCCAATTTTAACATCTTCTCCTTTTATTGCACAATTATTGATTATCAGATTATTTTTGATAGTTGCTGACGACCCTACTAACATAATTCCCCCGCCTTCCCTGCTGTCAACTCCGTTCACAACTACAAACCAGCCTGTTCCGTTTCTAAGTGTAAACCCTTGAATCACAGCGGAAGAATCCTCACCGTCAATTAACATAACACAACTTCCTTCGTTGGGATCTATCGGACGACTCCCGTCAATAATAGTGTTAAGAATATAGTCCGTGTTGTTTTCAAGGATATATTTACTGGCAACTACTATTGATTTTCCGCCGAACCTGATATTCTCATAATACACGCCTTCATCTACCAGAACCGTATCACCGTCAACCGCTTCTTGAATTCCCGATTGTATTGTTGGCTGGTCTCCCGGAACATGAATAATTTTTCCTTCTGCATCTGCAAAGAAAAATAAAAAAAGAACTATACCGGACATATAAAATAAATTCTTCATTGTTGTATCCCTTTTATTTGATTCTTATTTATAATTACTATTTAATCAGCACAAGCTTCTTCTTATCCCAAAATTCGCCGGCTTCCAGGACATAGAAATAAACACCGCTCGACAAATGAGATCCTTCAAAATTAATTGTATGATTCCCGGCATGTTGAAATTCATTTATTAGTGTTTCTACCTCCTGTCCGAGGAGGTCAAATATTTTTAGTGAGACGAATTCTTGGGTAGGGATTGAATATCGTATTTGTGTAGCAGGATTAAACGGGTTCGGAAAGTTCTGATGCAATGCATATTCCACTGGTACCAACAAACCACCA
>CAYUVK010000105.1:0-18477 GCA_964448105.1 uncultured Ignavibacteriaceae bacterium | reverse complement strand
TTATTAAGCTCAAATATGATAGTTGGAATTATTCCCGCACGCTTTGCTTCTACAAGATTGATGGGGAAACCTCTCGCTGATATTGGGGGAAAACCGATGATTCAGCATACATATGAAAATTGTTTGAAATCAAAATTATTAAATGATGTTGTTGTTGCAGTAGATGATAAAAAAGTTGCACAAGTAATTAATGGTTTTGGCGGGAAAGCTATAATGACTCCCAAAAATATTCAAACCGGTACAGATAGAATTGCTCATGCAGCTAAAAGCTTACCCGATGCAGAAATAATTGTCAATATTCAGGGAGACGAACCTTTTATAAAAGGGGGAATGATTGATCAGGCAATAGAACCTCTTTTATTTGACTTATCTGTGAATGTTTCCACACTTGCAAAAAAAATTGAAACCGTACAAGAACTAAAATCTTCATCTGTTGTAAAAGTAGTATTTGATTACAACAATTTTGCACTCTACTTTTCCCGTTCACCAATTCCATATGTAAGAGATGCAAAAACAAACGTTGAACGGATTGTAAACGCTGATATATTCAAGCATATTGGGTTGTATGTATTTAGACGCGCAGAGTTATTTAGATTTACTGAACTTGAACAAACCGACCTGGAAAAGATTGAAAAGCTTGAGCAATTAAGAATGCTCGAACATAGTATTAAAATAAAAATTGTTGTAACGGAATATGAAAATCTTGCAGTAGATACTCCCGAAGATCTTGATCGTGCAAGATTTTATTATGCTAAATATATTAACAAGTAACTTCGGAATATTTATCGTTATAATTGTAACCTCACTTTATAGAAAAATTGAGATAGATTTTAATATAACAAGAGTCAAAATTGTTTTGTCAAAATAAATATTAAAGGTTATTTTTAATTTATGGATTGTATCTTTTGTGATATTGTAAACAAGAAAAAAGAAGCAGAAATTCTTTTTGAAAATGACAATGTTATTTCTTTTTTAGATATAAGACCGGTTAATTTCGGACATGCTCTTATCATCCCCAAAAATCATTATGAAAATTTCCTTTCTGTTCCGGCCAATGAACTTGATGAATTAATTGAGATCACTCAATATCTTTCAAAATATATAAAAGAAGGTTTAAATGCGGACGGTTTTAATATAATTGTAAACAGCGGAGCCGCTGCCGGACAAACAGTCTATCATTTCCATTTTCATATTATACCAAGGTTTGAGAAAGATTTCAATTTTAAACCGAATTTCAAAATATATTCTTACGGAAAAAAGAAAGAATATGCTGATATTATTCGCGGTGCATTAAAAAAAGAAGGTCAAAATGGATCAAAAAATTAGAGTCCTGATTGCAAAAGCAGGACTGGACGGACATGACAGGGGTGCAAAAATAATAGCTGCTGCTTTAAGAGATGCCGGAATGGAAGTTATTTATACCGGTTTACGTCAAACACCTGAGATGATTGTTGAAGCAGCTTTGCAGGAAGATGTCGATGTAATAGGTATTAGTATCTTATCAGGAGCTCATATGACTATCTTTCCCAAAATTCTTAACCTAATGAAAGAAAAAGGATTGGATGATGTACTTTTAACAGGCGGCGGAATTATTCCCGAAGAAGATATCAAATTACTTAAATCTCAGGGAGTAGGTGAATTATTTACACCGGGCGCTCCAACTACAGAAATTGCTGCGTATATAAAAAAGTGGGTAAAATCACACCCAAGAAATTAATTCTTAGAAAATATTTTTTGCAGAATTAATTTTTTTAAATTAAAATAAAGAATATGCTTTTGTAGAGAAGATTTTATAACAAGGTCCGGTAATTAAATAAATTGCTGCAATCAAAATAAAAAGCTAACCGAGAAATACAAATCGATTTGCGTTTAGTACTTCTTAGTTGAAATATCAAACTAAATAACTTAAGAAAAACCGAAGAATAATTTTGGCTTTCTAAAAAATTTATTTATTACAAACTTGAAAGGTAATTTATGGGAAAGATTGCATACTATATTGTTTCTTTATTTCTTTTGCTTTCAAATTTATCTTTTTCACAAAACTTTTGGCAGCCTACAGGTGCAATAGAAGGTGGAAAAGTTGTAAAAGTTGCCGTCGCACCTAATGGTTCCATATTTGCGGGGGGAGAGTATGGTGGAGTCTTTCGTTCAACTGACAATGGTGCAACTTGGGAACAAACTAATAATGGGCTCGAAGATCTTGAAATAAGAGCAATTAAGTCTGGTCCGGATGGGAAAATATTTGTCGGTACTTTCCACGATCTCTATAGATCTACAGATAATGGTGACCACTGGGAATTGGCAGATAATGATTACTGTAATGATATTAGTGTTAGCTCAAGCGGGATTATCTATGCAGCCCGGGGAGATAGTAAACAAGTATCAAAATCTACTGATAATGGTAATAGCTGGATGACGATTAATAATGGAATTGATACTACGAGTATTGATTATGTGCAATACACTGTAAATGGAATATTAATTGCTGTTGATCCTTACAAGGGTATTTTCAAATCTACTAATGGTGGTGCAACCTGGTCGCCTTCAGATAGCGGATATACGATTGGAGATGGACCTACATCGTTAATTTCAGATAGTAGTGGAAATATTTTATTATCTACATACTCTGCAGGTCTGTATGAGTCTACTGATGATGGAAGTAGCTGGTCAAAAATAAACGGGGATATTCCAAGCACTTATATTCTTGATGTTTCATTAAATCCTTCGGGTTATATTTTTGTAACAACATTTACCGATCTCTATAAGTCTGTAAATAACGGAACAAATTGGACGCAATTAAATAATGGTACAGTTTCAAACGGTTTCGAATGTATTACAATTGATAACTCGGATAATATAGTTGTTGGAACTAATTACTATGGTGTTGTCCGGTCTACGGACGACGGAATGAACTGGGAAACTCTAAATAACGGAATGTATTTTACTACGATAAAATCATTAGTAGCAGATTCATCAGGAAGTTTATATGCTGTTGTTGAGGGGAAAGGAATCTACAAATCGACTGATGAGGGTAATAATTGGAATTTAGTAAATATTAAAGACAGCCTTTACAATGGATCAATTCTGTCCTTAACAGCTCTTCAATCCGGTGGATTAATGGCATATGCTAATTATGGCGGAACTTATGTTACAACCGATTATACTACATGGAATCCATTTACAAATCCATTAGCTTCAAATTATTCATCTTTAACTATTGGAGTAAGCAAAAATGGTTATTACTTTGAAGGCACGTCAAGTGGTAAAATCTATCGCTCTCCTTCTTCAAGCGATAACTGGATAGATATAACCGATACGCTTTCAACCAATTACATTTATAAAATAGGAGTGAAATCAACCGGGGAAGTTTTTGTCCTTTCCGATGTCGGTGTTTACCGTTCTACCGATAATGGAGATACTTGGCAGAATGTGAATGGTATACCTGCGACTTACAATTTCTCAATTGCTTTCAGTCCGGATGGAGATATCTTTATCGGGGGCGGAGGTGAGGGTGGTGGGGTTTACCGTTCTACCGACGATGGTGTAGATTGGACTAACCTGCAGGAAGGTTTAACAAATTCCGGTATATTATCTTTGGCAACTAATCCCGGTGGCAGCATCTATGCCGGTACTTTCGACGGCATTTTTAATTCTAATGATTCAGGTGCAACATGGAATTATATCGGTGAAGGTTTAGCTTCAACTCGTATTAATTCTCTTATTTTTACTCAATCGCAATATTTGCTTACAGGCACAAGCGGATCCGGAATATTTAAAAGTATAAATCCGTTTATAACAGGTATCAAGGATAACAAAAATTTGCCTGCTGCATTTTCATTAAAACAAAATTATCCGAATCCTTTTAATCCATCAACTAAAATTAATTATACTCTACCTGCGGATGAAAAGGTCGTACTTAAAGTTTATAATATAATTGGAAGGGAAGTAGCTGAGCTGGTAAATCAAAATGAAACTGCCGGGGAACATTCCTTACAATTTGACGGCAGCGGACTTTCCAGCGGAGTTTATTTCTATTCTATTATTGCAGGTAATTTCCGGGAAACTAAAAAAATGATTTTAATCAAATAAAATCTTGTCCTCATTAGTTGTTAATATTAATGAACCCAATTTCTTAAATAAATTGGGTTTTATTATATTTCAAATAAAAAGAATCATATTCATGCAAAATATTTCAAAAATCGCCTTTATTTTTCTCTCCTTATTATTGGTTTCTTCTTGTAAGAAAGAAGAACCTCCTAACAACCTTTTTGAAAAAAGAGATGGAATAATTTATAAGCAAAAAAGTGACACTCCTTATACCGGAATAATCAAAGATACAGTGAGAGAAAAAATAATGGAATACCATGTGAAAGATGGCCTCCAAGACGGCCAGTTTAAAATATCGAGATTGAACGGTCAGGTTGAAATGATCGGCAATATGGTACAAAATAACAATGAAGGTGAATGGAATTATTATTATCCTAACGGACAGCTCGAATCAAAAGGTAATTTTGTTAATGATACTCCTTCCGGGAAGTGGATTTTTTATTATGAAACAGGGTTTAAAAAGGAAGAAGGGGAATATAAAAATGGTCAAAGAGAGGGGAAATGGTTTGAGTATGATTCAACCGGGCATGTTATTAAATACAAAAAATTTACTAAAGGGGAAGAAACAAAATAAACCGTTTTTCTTACACAATTTAAATCACAATTACTTCCTTTAAAAAAAATTAGTGATCCACAGTTTCTATTTTAATTGAAATTATAGCGTTTCTTAATTAGTTTAGTAGTCTAATTAAAAATATTTTCTAAAAAGGAGAGGGAAAATGGCAATTAAAGTTGGTATAAATGGATTCGGAAGAATTGGCAGATTAGTATTTCGCAGAAGCTTGCAACTTGGCGGTTTTGATTTTGTTGGTATAAATGATTTAACAGATGCTAAAACTTTAGGACATCTATTAAAGTATGATTCGGTACACGGACAATTTAAAGGTGAAGTTAAAGTTGATGGGAATGATTTAATCGTTAACGGCGATAGGATCAAAATTACTGCTGAAAAAGATCCTTCAAACTTAAAATGGAAAGACTTGGGAGCTGATGTTGTTATTGAGTCTACAGGTATTTTCAGAACTAAAGAAGCTTGTATGAAACATATTGATGCCGGTGCAAAGAAAGTTGTTTTAACAGTTCCGGCAAAAGGTGATGTAGATGCAACTGTTGTTTTAGGAGTTAATAACGATGTGCTAACAGGAAACGAAAAAGTGCTTTCAAATGCTTCATGCACAACTAACTGTTTAGCCCCGATGGTTAAAGTGCTTCATGATAATTTTGGTATTGATAAAGGTTTTATGACAACCGTACACTCATATACAAATGATCAAAGGTTACTCGATTTACCGCATAGCGATTTAAGAAGAGCAAGATCTGCTGCAGTTTCTATTATTCCTACTACAACCGGTGCAGCAAAAACAATCGGAAAAATAATCAAAGAATTAAAAGGAAAACTCGATGGTTTCTCATTAAGGGTTCCTACTCCAGATGGTTCCATAACGGACTTTGTTGCAATCCTTAAAAAAGATGTTACTGTTGAAGAAGTAAATGCCGCAATGAAAGTTGCTGCTAATGCAGGCTTAAAAGGAATTATGGAATATACTGAAGATCCTATTGTTTCGGCAGATATCGTCGGGAATCCTCATTCCTGTATTTTCGATGCTTTATCTACAATGACTAACGGTAATCTTGTTAAAGTTGTTGGATGGTATGATAATGAGTGGGGATATTCTTGCAGGGTAGTTGATTTAGTACTAAAAATTGCAAAATAATATTTCCTTGAGAGGGAATTTTGTAGCACAGACAGTATATCTGTGCTACATTTTTATATAATTCCTCTCGATACCCTCCTATCAATTTTATTATTATTTCAACTTTGGTCTTAATATTTAAAAACTTAGTTTTTAATTTATGAAAGGTTACTGCAATGAAAAAACTTTCTATTGATAATATGGAGCTAAAAGATAAAAGGGTTTTGGTCAGAGTCGATTTCAATGTCCCTTTAGATGAAAATAAAAATATTACTGATGACAGGAGAATTACTTCCTCTTTGCCGACGATAAAAAAAATAATATCAGACGGAGGTAAAGCCATTTTGATGAGTCATCTTGGAAGGCCAAAAGGAGGTACTGATCCGAAATTTAGTTTGAAACCTGTTGCAAAGCGATTATCGGAATTATTGAATAAGGAAGTAAAGCTTGCACCGGATTGTGTCGGTGAAGAGGTAAAGAAGATGGTTAACCAGATGAAGCCCGGAGACGTCTTACTTCTTGAAAATGTAAGGTTTCATCCTGAAGAAACAAAAAATGATGAAGCTTTTTCCAAACAGCTGGCTGAGCTTGGTAATGTTTATATTAATGATGCATTCGGCAGTGCACACCGTGCACATTCATCTACCGAAGGAGTTACAAAATTTATTAAAACTTCTGCTGCTGGCTATTTAATGCAGAAAGAATTAGACTATCTCGGTGAAGCAATTTCGAATCCTAAAAGACCGTATTGTGCTATTCTGGGGGGTGCAAAAATTTCCGGTAAGATTGATGTTATAAACAATTTACTAGATAAGGTTGATATACTCTTAATCGGCGGCGGGATGGCCTTTACATTCTTCAAAGCCGAAGGAAAAGAAATAGGGAAGTCATTACTCGAAGATGAAAAGATTGATGTCGCAAAAGAACTGCTGAATAAATTAAAAAATTCAAAAGTGAAATTTTACTTGCCTCTTGATGTTGTTGTTGCAAATGAATTTAAAAATGATTCTCCTTGTGAAGTTGTTGATGTTGATAAAATACCTGCAGATAAAATGGGAATGGATATTGGTCCCAAAACAATAAAAGCATTCAAGGATGAAATTTTACTTTCCAAGACTATAGTCTGGAACGGACCTATGGGTGTTTTTGAAATGGAAAATTTTTCTATGGGAACCATGGAAATTGCAGAAGCCTTGGCGAAGGCAACAAAAGAAGGTGCTGTTACTGTTGTGGGAGGCGGAGATTCTGCTGCTGCAATCAGCAAAGCCGGGCTGGAAAATAACGTATCACACGTATCAACCGGCGGCGGAGCATCACTTGAATTTTTAGAAGGCAAAGAATTACCCGGTGTTGTCGCTTTAAGCGATTCCGGTCATTGATATTTTGATTTACATTGATTAAAATATTTTTATTGCCTAAAATTGTTTAATAAACCCAATTTCATAAAGGGAATTGGGTTTATATATCAGAATATTAGAAAATCAATTTATTAAAAAGGTTTACTTGTGAGTAATTATTACAGACCAAGTGGGTTTGGCAGTTTCAGTTATTTCCCTCCTGTTATTAAAAATTTGCTGATTATTAATGGTGCCGTCTTTTTTCTGCAGCTTTTAATGCAGAATTTAACTTTTGGGGGAATTCCTGCTGATAACATTTTAATCCGTTGGTTTGCTTTAATGCCTCTTGGAAGCGGCTATTTTGAAGTCTGGCAGCTTATTACATACCAGTTTATGCATGGAGGATTTTTCCACATTTTAATAAATATGTTTATCCTCTGGATGTTCGGCATTGAAATAGAAAATTTATGGGGTTCAAAAAAATTCATTATTTTTTACCTGACTGCTGGTGTTGTTGGCGGTCTATTCCAAATTCTTTTAAGCCCGGTTCTTATCGGCGGACTTTCCGGTCCTACAATCGGAGCATCCGGTGCAATAATGGGAGTTATGGTTGTCTTTGGTATTCTTTTCCCTAATAGGCTTATCTTCCTTTACTTTTTAATCCCGGTAAAGGTTAAATATTTTATTATAGTCTTAGTTTTAATAGAAATATTTGCAGTTAACAGCGGCGGTAATATTGCACACCTTGCTCATGTAGGGGGCGCATTAACAGGTCTTGTTTATATGCTCTGGGATAGAAGCGCTTCATTCAAAAATATTTTTAGGTCAACGTCAAATTACGGGGGAGGCGGGAATATTTCAAATACTTTCAAGAACATATCTAATCCTTTTAAAAGAAAGGAAAAGAATGTTGAAGATGCACAGTATTATGAAGTAAAAGATAAAAATGAAGAGAATATAAGCCAGGAAGAAATTGATAAAATACTGGATAAAATAAGTCAGTCGGGTTATCAAAACCTTACTGAAAAAGAAAAGAAAATATTGTTCGAAGCCAGCAAGAAGATGAAATAATTTTAAAAAGTCTCAGCCAGCGGCTGATCAGCCTTTGGCTGAAAAAGTGAAAATTCAACATTAATGATATATAGAATTTTTGACTTTCGACGTTTGACTTTCAACTTTTTATGATAAAATATAATTTTTACATCCTTCCTTTATTAGCATTTCTATTCACTTTTTTAAGCTGCTCAAATGATAAAGTAATCGATGAAGATAAATTTGTTAAAGTGTATACCGATCTCGTAATAGCACATGACACAATACCCGGAAATTATGCTTCATTTGATTCCGTTAAGAATACTGTATTTAAGAAATACGGGATTACGCTGGAACAATACGATTACACTGTTAACTATTACAACCAGGATGTAAAACGCTGGGAAGGTTTCTTTAATAAAGCTACTGCTTATATTGATACTTTGAGGAGTAAGAAGGAGAAGTAAATTTATATTTGGCAGCGGCAATTCGAATTATTGGATAAGAAATCTCTACCGGGAGCCGGTTCTTTAAATCCTTCAAGTCGGTAAATCCTTTTTCAATTTCAGAGTTTATCTTATTAATATTTTTTTCTTCAACAAGGTTATTAATGTTAATCTCCGGTTCATATTCAATTATTGTTTCTATCTGCATTGATATTACAGCTTCGGATAAATTTCTTAAGGAAGCGATGCTGCTGAGCGAATAACCTTTCTTTAATAGAATATAAGTTTCTTTAATATTTTGCGGAACCTCCCTCTTTTCTTTTTTTGATTGAGAACTGTTGTCTTTTTCCTGTAAACCTTTGCGGTTAAAATTTTCTATTCCATCTAAGAATTCTTTCCCTATTTTATTAAACATTCTTTGATTAAATCCTTTAATTGAAAGCAGTTCATATTCATTTGCAGGTTTTTTATTTACAATTTCCCTAAGTACATCATCAGGGCAAATCAAATATCCTGTCTGCATAAATTTTTTAGACGCTCTAGTTCTTATTTCTTTTAAAGTATTAAAAAGCTCTATGTCGCTTTCATAATCTGCTAAAGAAACATCATTTGTTTCAATTATTTTAATTTTCTTTAGGTAATTAAATCCTTCTTCATCAAGTTCAAATTTTTTATTATTTGATATTTTCCTTTTGATGAAATTTTGCGATAATAAAATGTGGATAATTATTTTCAAATCATTCTTTTGGTAATTTGAACATGTTCCAAAAGTCTCCAGTTTTTGATATTTATCCGGTTTAGCCGAGCCTTTTAAAATGCCTATCAAAATGGATTCTGAAATCGATCCGGTTTTATATATGGTTCGCAGAATTATCTCTTTTATATATTCTGTAGATTCTGAAGAAAAAATATTTTCCTGGCGGCAATTATCACATTTGTTGCATGAATATTCTTCAACATTTTCACCAAAATACTTTAGAATATATTTAAACCTGCATTCATTTGTAAAAACATAATCCACCATTGAATCTATTTTCTTTTGAAGGTTTAAATAACTTTCGTTTATTTTTTTATAATCTATCTTTAATCTTTCTGTGTTTACGCGGGGAGAAGTTAACAAAACACTATTTTTTGAGATTGGTTTTGAGTATTTACCTAATCCCAAATTATCTAGAATTATTAATGATTCATCTATATCGAATTCCTGCAAACCCGTTTGAGATGCAAGATCGGACAAGAATAATTGAACCGTGTTTGTAAAAATACTGCTGCCGTAAGTTCTTAAAAACAAAAGAATTACTTCTTTAAGATTTTTATTCGAACTGTTTTTTACAAATTCCTTTAGTTTATTTTTATCAACTATAAATTGAAAAGTGCTTTTATTATCAAATTCCGAAATGGTTCTTAAATAACCGCCTGCTTCCAATATTTTTAATGTTGAATGGAGAAGTCCCCTATTAATATTTTTTTTTGCATATGCGGAGATATATTCCTGGTTTAGAATGATTTCCGAATCTGGCTGAATCCCTTCGGCGATTTTATTGTAGTCGCAGATGGCATTGTAAACATTATGTATAATTTTTTTATCAGGATGTGAGTTTGATAAAAAATAATTGTGAATGTTAATGTCCGAATCATCATAAAGAAGATAAACAAAAGAATCTTTACCGTCTCTTCCTGCCCTACCGATTTCCTGGTAATAATTTTCAATTGATCCCGGAATATTATAATGTATAATCAAACGAATGTCCTTTTTATCTATTCCCATTCCGAATGCATTCGTTGCTGCAATTATCGGGATTTTATCATTTAAAAAATCTTCCTGGATTTTCTTCCTTTCCTCATGTGCCAGTCCCGCATGATAATAGCTGCAGCTTATTCTTTTGAAAGTTAAATACTCTGAAACTTCTTCCGCACTTCTTCTTGAAGAAGTGTATATTATTGTGGGCGTTTTAAATCTGGAAATTAATTCCAGGCACTTTTCTTTTTTCTTCTTCGTGATAATTAAATTTAAATGAAGATTATTCCGTTCAAAACCTTTTACAAAAACCTTCGGAAATTTTAAATTTAATTGAATGGTAATATCTTGTATTACTTCGGGAGTAGCAGTAGCTGTAAATGCAGAAATGTTTTTAATACCGGTATAATTAATAAAATCTAAAATTTTCCTATAACTTGGCCTGAAATTATGTCCCCATTCACTGATGCAGTGAGCTTCATCCACAAATAAATATGAAGGATTTAATTTTTTTATTCTTTCTGCAAAAGTAATATTTTCAAGCCTTTCGGGAGCAACATAAAGTAATTTAATTTTTCCGTAAGAAATATTTTGAAGAACATCTTCCGTTTCATAAAAGCTCATAGTGCTGTTAATGAAAGCAGCTGATGCTCCATTTTTATTTAGTGAATCTACCTGGTCTTTCATCAAGGCAATTAAGGGAGAAATAACAATCGAGAAATTTTCCGAAACAAGTGAAGGAATCTGATAGCAAACAGATTTACCCGCTCCTGTGGGGAGAACTGCTAAAACATTATTCCCCTGTAAAATTGCGTCAATTATTTCTTTTTGTCCTACCCGGAAACTTTTGTACCCGAAATATTTCTCAAGCGCCTGTAAAGGGAGCATAAACGACGGAGTATTTTTTATATAAATAAAACTGGTTTAATTATTTCAAATAACTTTTATAAAATAAAGTGTTTGAAGATCAAAAGTCAAAAGTTAATGCCTATTTAATTCTAACAGAAAAAATATTTGTAATAACCTGTAGTGGACGCAAATTTTACGTCCACTACAACTTTTGATCTTTGATTGAGATTCTACCTAATAAATTAAATTCAATATTAGTTCTATTTTGCTTAAATTTATAGTTTAAATTTTGAGAAATTATGAATTCGATAGAAATAAATAATTTAACAAAAATATATACATCTTCATTCGGAAAGAAAAATGTACAGGCGCTTACCGATTTAAGCCTATCGGTTGAAGGCGGAAGTATTTTCGGGTTATTGGGTCCTAACGGTGCCGGCAAAACAACTCTAATTAAAATATTGTTAGGCATAACTTTCCCAACTTCAGGGAATGCTAATATTTTAAATGAAGATATTTCAAATTATAAGATTAAGAGCAAAATTGGTTATCTACCAGAAAACCATAAATATCCTTCTTACTTAACCGGCGGGAATGTCTTAAAATTCTTTGGAAAGCTCAATGGCTTGGAGGGGAATAGTTTTGAAAAGAAGATCGATGAATTATTGGAACTGGTTAAATTATCGAAATGGAAAAAGACCAAGGTAAAAACTTATTCTAAAGGAATGATGCAGAGACTGGGCCTGGCACAAACTTTAATTAATGATCCGGAATTAATTTTTCTGGATGAACCGACCGATGGTGTTGATCCGATTGGCAGAAAAGAAATTAGGGATATTCTTCTCGATTTAAAATCAAAATCAAAAACAATTTTTTTAAACAGTCATTTACTTTCCGAAGTAGAACTAATTACCGATAGGGTGGGTATTCTAAACAAAGGGAAGCTTTTACGCGAGGGGACGGTAAAAGAATTCACAGAAAAAAAAGAAGAATATACTATAAATATTCAGGATGATTTTCCGCCTGAAGCTTTGGCCGGTTTACAAAAAGAAATTAATTTCTCAAAAATAAAACCCGGTTCTTATACTGTAAAAGTTACAGATATTAAAGAGCTCAACGGGTTTATCGATTTTACCCGGAATAAGGGAGTTCTAATCAAAGAGATTATTCCCCTTAAAAGTACACTTGAAGAAATGTTCATTTCGCTTATTCAGGCATCGGAGAAAGAGGGGAATAAATGAAAAACATTTTAGTGATGACCTGGTTTACATTAAGAGAAGCTTTAGCGAGGAAAGTATTTCTTTTTTTCCTGGGCATTTCCGCCATTGTAATTATTGTGCTGGCTGTTATTACAAGTTTAGCGGATACATCATCAATTCTTTCAAACATCGGGAATATATCTAGTTCAAATAAGATAAATGCACCAGGTAGCCTGACAGCCCTTGGAAGCATAATAACAATGTTCGAAATTGTAATAATTAATTCCGTTGCAAATTTGGGTTTGCTCCTGGCAATATTTTCGAGTGCCAGCTTTGTACCGGTTATGCTGGAGAAAGGGAATATCGATTTATTATTATCCAAACCTATTTCCCGGGCGCAGCTTCTTTGGGGGAAATATACCGGGGGAATTTTTGTTGTATTAATAAATATTGCTTTTTTAATTATCGGGGTCTGGTTCATAATTTCCCTAAAATTTTCTTATTGGAATTTTGCAGTATTATGGTCTATTCTTTTAATTACTTTTGCTTTTGCCGCACTCAATGCTGTGATAGTGCTCTTTGGAGTTATAACAAAAAGTTCAATTTTAGGGATGATGTCGGCATATTTTATCTACTTAATATTGAGCCCTTTTTTACTGGCTGTTAAAGACAGAATACTTCCGTTCATTGAAAATAAAGTATTACTATCGATTTTAGATGGTTTTTATTACTTTATTCCCAAAACTTCGGAGCTTTTTGGAAAAGATATTTATAATTTGGCTTTCGGCACTAATATTGAACTACAACCCATAATAACTTCGTTTTTATTCTTATTTTTAGTTATGATACTAAGCGTTGAAATTTTCAAACGGAAAGATTTTTAATGTGAAAAGAATATTTTTTATATCTGTTTTATTAGTCATGGTTTCTTTTTGGGGATGCAAAAAAAACGAAGCAATTCAGCCTCTAACTAAAACACAGAAAACCGTATTTAATTATCTTCCTGCGGAATCCCAATTTGTTATGTTTGTTAATTTAAGTGAACTTCGCAAAACGGATTTCTGGGATAATTATTTTAAATCTTCACTATTCAAAAATTACCCTTACAACAAATGGTTCAATAAATTTGAAGAAAAAACCGGCGTTGGATTGAACAGCGGCATTTCAGAGGTTTTTATATCAGTGGATAAGAATTTAAATAATGTAGCTGTTGTTGTATTCGACAAAAATTTGAAGAAGATAAAAAATTATTTTGATAAATCAGGCAGTTCCGGTAAGGAATCAATTAATAATAATATTGTTTATACATTAAAAGAGGAATCCCCTGTTCAATTATATTTTATAAATGATTCTACTGCTCTTGTAGCAAATAATCCCGGTTATATTAAATCCGTTATTACAAGGAAGGATAATCCTTTAAATAATAACAAATCATTAATCAGTATTATAAAAAACATAAAAAATAAAAGACAATATTGGATGGCGACCGACAGGGGAACCTATGCAGTAAACTATATTAAGAAAATTATCGGGGTCGATGAGAATGTTCCGGTCAACAATATTCTAAAATCAGTTGAAAGCGTTACATTGGCAGCACAATTTGATGAAGGAATTGATATCGAGTCCAACTGGAATTGTAAAGATTCAAAGAATGCATATTTATTATCTACTGCAATAAAAGGTGCATTGGCAATGGACCTTTTATCCGGCAGTAATCATTCATTGGGAAAAATTCTGCAAAAAACGGAAGTTGAAAGATCAAACTCGCAAATAAATTTCCAACTGGAATTAAAAGGTGATGAGATTAATAAGTTAAAAGATTTTGCTAAACAAAGAGACCTGGCAAGAAAACTTTAAGGAAATAAAATGGTTGAAGAAAATTTAAAACTCGAAGACCTTCTTGGTAAAAATAATTTCAATGAAGAAGCAATAAATTCCGTCGCTATTATCGGTGCCGGTGTTATGGGACAAGGGATAGCACAAACAGTTTCTGCTTCCGGGATCGATGTAGTTATAATTGAAAGAAGTAAAGAAAATCTTAATAAGGCAAAGGAATCTCTTGCAGATTCAATTGATTTTGAAATAAAAAGATGGGCTTTAACCCAGTCTGAAAAGAAAGCAATATTCAGCAGGATTAGCTGGGAGATGGATATTGATAAAGTTAAAGATTGTGATCTGATTATTGAAGCTGTGGATGAAGATTTCGAATTAAAAAAAGAAATTTTTAAAAGTCTCGACAATCTTGCGCGTAAAGATACAATCTTTATTTCAAATACATCTACTTTAAGCTTAACCAAAATAGCGGAAACTACAAAAAGGACTGATAAAATAATCGGTATGCATTTTTTAAATCCTGTCCCGAAAGTTCCGCTTGTAGAGCTTGTTAAATGCTTGTATACATCGAATGAAACTGTTGAAAAGGTAAAACATTTTGCAGCAAGAATAGGCAAAACTCCTGTAGAAGTTTACGAGTATCCCGGATTTGTTACTACCCGTGCTATTGTACCATTACTAAATGAAGCGATGTACATTCTTTTGGAAGGTGTTGCTACGGCCAGGGATATCGATACTGCAATGAAACTTGGCTATAACTTTCAAAACGGGCCATTGGAAATGGCGGATATGATGGGACTTGATGAGGTGCTTGCATGGATGGAGACTCTTTGGAAAACTTTAGGAGAGCCGCGCTACCGTGCTTGCCCGATATTACGCAAACTTGTAAGAGAAAAAAAACTCGGCAAAAAAACCCATGAAGGTTTTTATAAATATGATGAATCCGGGAAAATTATATCGCAAGGGGAAAAATTATGAAGATACTGGTTCTAAATTGCGGAAGCTCTTCTATTAAATATCAATTTATTGATACCGATAAAAAGAATGCTCTTGCTAAAGGAGTGGTTGAAAGAATCGGAATGAGCGGCGCAGTTTTAACTCACACAAGATATGACGGTGATAAAATTAGAATTGCCGGTGAAATACTCGATCATACAAGCGCTATTCAATATGTTCTTGGTGTTATGTTAAGCAAAAATCACGGGGTAATTGATGATAAAGATGATATTGATGCAATTGGTCATAGAGTGGTTCACGGGGGTGAAACATTCTCCGAATCAGTTTTAATTACCGATGAAGTTATTAGAGTATTACAGGAAAATATTGAACTTGCACCTCTGCATAATCCTTCAAACATAAAAGGGATACAAGCTGTTGAAAATATAATGCCGGGCAAGCCGCAATGCGCTGTTTTCGATACTGCATTCCATGTTAAGATGCCACCCAAAGCTTATTTATATGGTATACCTTACGAACTTTATAAAAAATATAAAATAAGAAGATATGGTTTTCACGGAACGTCTCATTTATATGTATCTAATAAAGCCGCAGAGATTTTAGGCAAAAATATAAATGACATTAAGATTATTACCGCTCATTTAGGCAACGGCTGCAGCATGGCTGCTGTAAACCATGGCAGATCAATCGATACCTCAATGGGTTTTACACCTCTTGAAGGTTTGTTAATGGGTACGAGAAGCGGTGATATCGATCCTTCATTAATATTATACATAATGGGGAAAGAGGGTCTTGCTCTAAATGAAGCTTCTACTTTATTGAATAAGCACGGCGGGTTAATCGGTATCAGCGGTGAAAGCAGCGATATGAGGGAAATTCTTTCTGCAGTTAAAGAAAATAATAAAAGAGCAAAATATGCCTTTGAAGTTTTTTGTTACAGGATAAAAAAATATTTAGGTGCTTATGCTGCGGCAATGGGCGGGCTCGATGCATTTGTATTTACCGGCGGGATTGGCGAGAATTCACCGGAGGTTAGGAAAGAAGTATTAACAGGGATGGAGTTTTTAGGAATTGAGCTTGATGAAGAAAGCAATAAAAACAATAAAGAAAAAATTTCTAAAGATTCATCAAGGATTACCGTTTTACGTATTCCAACAAATGAAGAGCTGGTTATTGCAATGGATACAAATGAAATAGTCAAAAGCTTTGTTGAAAAGAATCCTGTATAGCTGATAAAGAAATTGTATATTATTATACTTAATTATTTTTCTTAATTCCAATCTATCTCTTAATCTTTACCGGGTTTATACCGGATTAAGAATTTAGATTATGAGTAAGATTAAGAACGTTCATAAAAATTAAAAAAATAAATTATTGATTACTTCTTCCAAATAATTAATAATGCCGTCAATACATCACACTTCAATAGTAGATCCGAAAGCAGAAATTTCGGAAGATGCAGAGATTGGTCCTTTCTGTTTAATAGAAGGTGATGTGAAAATTGGAAAGGGGACAAGGCTTCTAAACCATGTAACTATTTACAATGGGGCAAGGTTAGGAGAAGGGAACCTAGTTTATCCCGGTGCAGTAATCTCGGCAATCCCGCAGGATTTAAAGTATGCAGGCCAGTATTCCGAAGTATTCATCGGGGATAATAATACAATTAGAGAATGCGTAACGGTAAGCCGGGCTACAATCGATCCATATAAAACCGTTATTGGAAATAATTGCCTTTTAATGGCGTATTCCCATGTTGCGCATGATTGTTTTTTAGGTAATAATTGTATTTTAGCCAATTCTGTAGCATTGGGAGGTCATGTAACCCTTGGTGATTATGCAATTTGCGGGGGCTTGGTGGGCATTCATCAATTTGTAAGGATTGGAAAACACTGTATGGTCGGTGCACATTCGATGGTTGTTAAAGATGTTGTCCCGTTTGCATTATTTTCCGGTGACCCGTTAAAATATTCCGGTTTGAATTCAATAGGTTTGAAAAGGCGTAATTTTTCTTTTGAATCGATGGAAATGTTAAAGAAGGCTTTAAACTTTCTTTTTAATTCTAATTTAAATGTATCGCAAGCCCTAAAAAAGATTGCTGGAGAGCTCCCTGAAACGGATGAATTAGTTCATCTTATAAATTTTGTTAATTCTAGTAAACGCGGTATTTCAAAATAATTAAATTTATCATCTTGCATTAAATGACTGTCGAACATTTCTTACTATCTTTTATTCCTTTATTTGTAGCAATTGATATAGTTGGAACTGCACCAATCTTTTTAGGATATGCTGAAGGCTTGACTGATAAAGAAAAAAGAAAATTAATCTTTGAAGCTGTTTTAACCGCATTTATTGTTGCTAATATTTTTCTTTTAGCCGGCAAGCTTCTTCTTGTATTCATCGGGATTACGATTGATGACTTTAGAATTGCCGGCGGTATTATTCTTTTAATACTTTCTATAAATGATATTATTTCATCTTCGGAAGGAAGGAGAAACCCGGGAACAAATATCGGTGTTGTACCTTTAGGTATTCCGTTAATAATGGGACCTGCAGCATTAACAACCATCATAATTTTAGTTGATAATTTTGGCTACATTCCAACTATTGTTTCCATAGCATTAAATTTTATTGTTGTCTGCCTGGTGCTTCTTAATGCAAGATTCCTAATTAAAATGATAGGTGAAGGCGGATCAAAAGCTTTTGCTAAAATTGCTTCTTTGTTTTTAGCGGCAATTGCTGTAATGATGATTCGCGTGGGAATTATAAATATTTTTTTATCGATAAAATAAAATTCTTTTGTAATATTTTTAATAATAACTAAAATGGATTTAGGACTAAAAGGAAAAGTTGCACTGGTAACTGCAGCCAGCAAGGGAATAGGAAAGGCTATCGCAATATCTCTTGCAGCTGAGGGATGTGAAATTTCAATTTGTTCAAGAACAAAAGAAGATCTTTTAAGCTGTGTTGCGGATATAAAAAGATTATACGGGATTGATGCCTGCTGGAATGTCTGCGATTTAAACAAGCTGCAGGATATTGAAAGTACTGTTGCTTCGACAAATAAGCAATTAGGAAAGATAGATATCCTTGTTAATAACTGCGGAGGCCCTGTTGCCGGTACTTTAAAAGATCTTAAGGAAGAAAACTGGCAATCGGCTTATGAGCAGGTTTTATTAAGTGTAGTTAGATTTTGTAACTTTGTAACTCCTGATATGATTGCCAAAGAATGGGGAAGAATTATTAATATTACTTCAGTTGCTGCAATTCAGCCTATAGAAAATTTAA
>CAYUVK010000104.1:11735-18478 GCA_964448105.1 uncultured Ignavibacteriaceae bacterium | reverse complement strand
TGTTCGGCTCAGTTTGGGAACCGGAACCGCGCAATCTTCATTGGCAGAATGCAGACTATTTCGGCAGAATAAAATTGGTATCATCTTTATCAACCGGAATGGGGGAAAAACATTCTTCTAGAATGTACAAAACTTTTTATTTGCAACAGAACTATCCGAATCCATTTAATCCCAGCACAACAATAAAATATTCAATCCCTCAACAAACCGTAGGGAACGAAAATTTTCGTTCCCTACATTTGATTATATATGATGTTTTGGGAAGAGAAATAACTACTCTTGTTAACGAAGAAAAACCTGCAGGTACTTATGAAATAACATGGAATGCAGCAAACCTGCCGAGCGGTGTGTACTTCTATCAGCTTAAGGCAGGTAATTATACTGCAACGAAAAAGCTTTTGTTGCTGAAATAAGATTTTGAGAAACCCCCAAGGTTTAGAAAAACCTTGGAGGTTTGGGTTTATCAAAGGAGGTAGATAAAATGTTGAGCGAAGCGAAATCCCGTTTTGCGGGAAAAGTTAAAAAATTATACTTGTTGTTACTTATTCTATCCTTTACAGCAGAAATATATCCACAAAATGGGTGGTTCTGGCAAAATCCTTTACCAACTGGAAACGATCTGAACGACATCTTCTTTATAGATGAAAATATTGGATGGGCTGTCGGAGACTGTGGGACGATAATAAAAACGATAGACAGTGGAAACAACTGGATTACTCAGTCAAGCGGTACAACTAATAGACTCTCTGCTGTTTATTTTTCAGATGAAAATAACGGTACTGCTGTCGGTTATGAAGTAATCCTTCGAACGACAGATGGAGGAAACCACTGGGAGGTAAATCAATCCATTGATTTAGCCCTTGGACTTAATGGAGTTTGTTTTACTGATTCAAATAATGGAACGGCAGTGGGGAGTTTTTGGAAAGGTATAAATGATTTAAAAGGTTTAATTCTTCAAACAACTGATGGAGGAAAGAATTGGATTAGCCAGTTAAGCAATACAACTCTGCCTCTTGGGGATGTTTGTTTTAACGATGCATTGAACGGAATAGTTATCGGTGGAATATTTCCATTTATTGGCCATATAATACTCAAAACAACAGATGGCGGAAATAATTGGAATGAGATATTTTATTCATCAGATGATTGGAATTGGTTATTTGGAGTCTGCTTTACCGGTGCAAATACTGTCGCTGCTGTTGGTCCATTTGAGACAATACTAAGAACAACAGATGGTGGAAACAGCTGGACTCGCCAAACAAAAGGGGAAAATCGATCTGGTTTGAATGATGTTTCTTTTATTAATGTAAATAATGGCTGGGCCGTTGGTGGAAATATAATTCTAAGAACAACAGACGGAGGAAGCAATTGGATTAATCAGTTAAATGATACAGATGCTGTATTTAATGGTGTTTCCTTTACTAATGCAAATAATGGTTGGATCGTTGGTGTTAATGAAATTCTCAAAACAACAAATGGAGGAAATAATTGGATAAGTTCTTCAGTTGACTCTGTTGTGCTTGAGTCAGTTTGCTTTACAGATGTTAATACTGGAACTGCTGTCGGTGGTAAATGGAATGGTTCAGATTATGTGGGAACAATATTCCGGACGACTGACGGAGGTAACAACTGGATTTCCCAAACATTAGAAACAACCTATTACCTTTATGGTGTTTCTTCTACAGATGAAAATACTGGGACAGTTGTTGGCGATGCTCGAGTTGGTACCGATCAAATGAAGGGTGTAATCCTCATAACAACGAACGGTGGGCAAAGTTGGATTAGCCAACTAAACATAACGACAGACATTCTTCTTGGAGTCAACTTTGTAGATTCAAATATCGGAACAGTTGTTGGCTATAATGGAACCATCTTACGAACAACAGATGGAGGTGAACATTGGGTTAATCAATTAAGCGGCACAACTGCTCCCTTACTACGTGATGTTTGTTTTACCGATGCAAACAACGGAACAGTTGTCGGGGGAGGAGGTTTAATCCTGATAACGACAGATGGAGGCGAGAACTGGATTAATCAATCAAGCAGAACAGGGAATGAACTTAGGGGAGTTTCTTTGATAGATGCTAATACGGGTTGGGTTGTTGGTAATTTTGGAACAATCCTTAAAACAACTACGGGGGGAGTTACTTCTATTGGAGAAAAACAAATTAATGAATTACCAAAAGATTTTTTACTTTACCAAAATTATCCCAATCCTTTTAATCCAAGTACAACAATAAAATATTCTATTCCTATGCAAACCGTAGGGAACGAAAATTTTCGTTCCATACAATTGATTATTTACGATGTTTTAGGAAGAGAAGTAGCAACGTTAATTAATGAAGAAAAACCCGCGGGAACTTATGAGGTAACGTGGAATGCAGCAAACCTGCCAAGCGGTGTGTACTTCTATCAACTAAAAGCAGGCAGTTATACTGCGACTAAAAAGCTTTTATTGCTGAAGTAAGGAAACGGCTATGTGTTGTTTAGGGTAAGATTAAGAATTTAATATAAAGGAGGTAAATAAAATGGGAAAAAATTATACTTGTTGTTGTTCATTCTGTTCTTAGCTGCAGAAATTTATCCACAATGGGTGCAAACTAATGGACCTTATGGCGGTTATGTAACTGCACTTGCCGTAAGTGGAAATAATATCTTTGCAGGTACTGGGGGATTCACTTACGAAGGCGGAATATATCGCTCAACTAATAACGGGGAAAACTGGATAGAGGTTACAAACGGTTTAACAAACAAATGGATCAATAAAATTGCAATATATACTGAAAACAAAGAAGATACTATTATTTTTGCGGGAACTCAATTTGGAGGAGTTTTTCGTTCTACAAATTGGGGTGAAAGCTGGGTTGAAGTTAATTCAGGACTACCGGATAACAAATGGATAACTTCTTTTGGCTTCCATGGGAATAATATTTTTACCGGTTTACATTATGGGGGTGTTTATTGTTCTACTGATTACGGATTAAGTTGGAGATATTCAGGATTTTCGGATAAAAACATAACTGCATTTGCCTCTGATGGTACGAATCTTTTTGCAAGTGCATGGTACGATTCTCCAAACGGTGGAGGTGGTGTTTTCCTTTCCACAGATGCAGGAAAAAATTGGACAGAACCCTATTCTGGTGTACCAAGTATATATGTAGCGAATATTGTAATAACCAATAATGGATTGGGTGGAACAAATCTTTTTGCATCAACCTCTGAAGGTCTCTTTCTTTCAACAGATAATGGAGCGAATTGGGCTTACATATCGAATCTATTTTTCAATGAATTTGCCGTTAGTGGAACAAATTTGTTTGCGAACTCTGGGGATGGCGTATATTTTTCTACAGATAAAGGAAAGAGTTGGACATCAATAGGACCTAAAAATAAGGATATTAGAGCTATCGCTGTAAAATCAGGCAATATGGATAGTACGAACATCTTTGTAGGATCCGCTTATAATGGTGGAGTTTCTCTTTCGACAGATATTGGTAAAAGCTGGAAAGAGGTTAATAACGGCATATCACACACTAATGTTATTGCGCTAGCTAGTTTTTCCGACGAGAATAACAATACTAATATTCTTGCCGGCACAATGAATAATGGTGCTTTTCTTTCAAATAATAACGGTAAAAATTGGCTGCCAATAGATTTCGGATTGACTGATCCATATGGTACGCTTGGACTTAAATCTTTTATAGTGATAGGACAGAATATTTTCGTTGGAGCAGCGGGTGGATTATTTCTTTCTACTGACCTTGGTAAAAGCTGGATGTCTGACTCAGGTATATTTTTTTATCACGATATTCTTTCTTTTGCTTCTAATGGAACATGTCTTTTTGCAGGTACCTATGATAATGGCATCTTTCGTACTACAAATAATGGTGCCAGCTGGTCCAAAGCTAATTTAGTGTTGCCAAGCGCTACCTAAGTAAATTCAATAGTTGTAGACAGTATTAATATTTTTGCAGGAACTAGCACCGGTATCTTCCTTTCAACAGATAATGGTGAAAGTTGGAGTTCGGCAGGACTCACAAATATAGATATCAGTGCTCTTACTATAAATTCCGAACAGAATGGAACTTCAAACCTCTATGCAGGAACTTCCTGGCAAGGTATGTTTCATTCCACTGATAATGGAGCGAGCTGGACTGAGATAAATGAAGGGTTACCTAAAAATGAATATGGTTATTATTATTCCATTAATTCTTTTGCTGCTGTGGGTACTAATGTTTTTGTCGGGACTACAACTTCGCTAAATATGTATTCCGAAAATAATTGCAGAGTCTTCCTCTCTACTAACAACGGTAAAAATTGGATACCCGCAGATTCAGGACTTGCATATACAAGTGTTCTATCACTAATTATTACTCCGGATGGGAAAGGGAATTTAACTTTGTATGCCGGAACTGGAAGTGGGATTTGGAAACGACCATTATCGGAAATGATTACCGATGTGAAAAACACAACTGAGCAGCCAAATGAATACGTTCTTTACCAAAACTATCCCAATCCGTTTAACCCAAGCACTAATATCCAGTATGCAATAAGCAGTAAGCAATTTGTAACACTGAAAGTTTATGATATTCTGGGCAATGAACTAGCAACGCTGATTAATGAAGTAAAACCTGCAGGCACTTATGAAGTAACATGGAATGCGGTAAACCTGCCAAGCGGAGTGTATTTCTATCAACTAAAGGCTGGCAATTTTACTGCAACGAAAAAGCTTTTACTGTTGAAATAATTTTAATGTGAGGCTCACTTTAGGAAGTGAGCCTCACTTATAATTATGCTGCTGAAATATAATTTCTAAAACTTCCAAGGTTTAGGAAAACCTTGAAGTTTCATCTCTCTATTGAATTTCTTCATTTTTCTTCATAAGTTTTAATAAATTAAGTAGTTAAAAACTCACCTCAAATAAAACTTCTATTTATAACTACTTGTAATAATGATTTTTATACGGTGGGGAATTTATGGGAAGAAGAATATTTATCTGGTTGTGTTTTTATTCCTTGTGTTTCAAATTCGTACCAATCTTGGGAGTTAACCTAAAGATTAAATGCAGTTTGTTTATTCAAATGAGACTATGCATCACAAAAAGATACCTGTATAGTCAAAAAAATTATTTTAATAAAAATGAAGCCTGATTCGGTAAACAGCAAAATAAAGAAAGATGTCTCCTGCAAACCTTTATTTCCTATTTTTGATGCAGCAAAGAAGAAAAATATAGATATAAATAAAATATTAGAAGGAGTTCCTTACGATCTTTCTTATTTATTAAATAGGCATGAACGTATTGAGTGGTGGGTTTTTTGCAAAATAATCGCAAACTTAAGACCATATTTTACTTATTCAGACTATGAGCAGATGGGTAAATATTTTGTAAAAAAGGAGAATTATATTGAAGGATATATCTTCCATTTCATGTTTCTTTCAGTGGGTAAAATTGCTAAAATTGCAAAAAGACCAATGTTAAAAGCAAGTAAAGCAATTTTAAACCCCATGTTCTCTTGCTTTACTCCGGATTGGGAAGTTATTGGAAAAAATAAAGTCCTTTTAAGCATGTATCTTAATCCCGGGTATGAACAATGTCCTGAATGGTTTTATATGAGCAAGGGAGTTATGGAAGAACTTGGAAGTAAAGTAGGATTAAAAAGTTATCGATTCGATAATATATCCATTACTTCAAATTGTGGCAGCAGTGAATTTTCATGGGATAATGAGGGATTTTTTATCAAATTAAAAAAGTGGGGACACTGGTTTTTTAATATCAAAAAAGCATTTGTTGATTTAAACGAATCACACCAAGAGCTGTTAAATAATTATAATAAATTGGAAGAATCAAAAAGACTTTTACAAAAACAAACTACTCAGCTTACAACGGCATATAATATTACAAAATCTATCAGGAAAAGTTTGGATATTAATAAAACATTAAATACAATTACCAATGCGTTAGTAAACGATGCCGGCTTTTCCTTTGCCAGTATTAAATTATTTAAAGATATAGAGGGAAATGAGTTTGAGGTAGAAGCTTCCAATGGAATTATTGAAATAAATGTGAATCCAATTAAGCATCCTATTTTTATAAACGATGAAGAAATTGGTGAATTAATTATCTTTCCCCAAATTGATACGGATATTACCGAATTGGATGATCTGCTGAATTATTTACTTCCCATAATTAATATTTCTATACATGATTCATTAGTATTAAGAACTATTACAGATTACAAAAATAATTTGGAAAAAAAAGTCGATAAACGAACAGACGAACTAACAAAAGCAAAAGATGAATTATCAAAAACAATTCAGTTGCTGCAAGATACTCAGCAGGTACAAAACCGTTTCTTTACAAATATCTCCCACGAGTTTAGAACACCACTCACTTTAATCCTTGGACCTGTTAAGCAGATTACTGAACAAATAAAAAATGAAAAGATTAAAAATAAATTGGGAGTAGTTTACAAAAACGCCAATAGATTGATTGGACTTGTAAATCAGCTGCTTGATATATCCAAGCTAGAGTCACATAATATGAAGCTTCAGACAATTCCGCAAAATATTATTCCCTTATTAAGGAATCTTATACTATCCTTTTCTTCTTATGCAGAAAGGAAAAGGATCACATTGAGGCTTAATTCAACTGAGAATGAAATAATTGTGTATCTGGATAAAGATAAAATTGAGAAGATAATTACTAACGTACTTTCGAATGCTTTTAAATTTACTCCTGAGGGTGG
>CAYUVK010000104.1:0-11635 GCA_964448105.1 uncultured Ignavibacteriaceae bacterium | reverse complement strand
GGAATAGGTATTCCTAAAGAAAAAATTACTAAAATATTCGATCGTTTCTATCAGGTTGATGGCAGCCATACAAAAGAAGAGGAAGGAACAGGTATTGGCTTATCTTTAACAAAAGAATTAGTTGAGCTGCATAAAGGCAGGATCGAAGTTGAAAGTGAAGAAGGGAAAGGGACAACGGTCATAATAAAAATTCCTTTAGGAAATGAGCACTTAAAGCCTGAAGAGATTTGTAAAGCAGATAAAGATGAAGAAAATGATTCTTATGCCCCGCCGGAATTAATTTACAATGAAGGAACAAAAAAGAATAAAATTGATTTCGATGCTATTATTGAGACAGAAAAACCACTACTACTAATAATTGAGGATAACTCAGATGTCAGAAATTACATAAAAGATAATCTTACTAAAGAATACAGGGTCATGGAAGCTATAAATGGAGAAGATGGTTGGAACAAATCCACTGAAAATTTACCTGAATTAATAATCAGCGACATAATGATGCCAAAGATGGACGGATTTCAATTATGTGAAAGACTAAAAACAGACGAAAGGACCAGCCATATACCTATAATACTGCTAACTGCAAAAGCGACCAGCCAGGATAAAATAGTAGGATTTGAAACGGGCGCTGATGATTATATAATGAAACCGTTTGAACCGGATGAATTAAATGCGAGGATAAGAAATCTTATTGAACAGAGAAAGAGACTTCACGAATATTTTCAGAAAAAAGGAATATTTGAATTAAATCAGGCTAAAATAACATCGATTGATAAAAAGCTTTTACAAAAAGCATTTGATTCTATAAATAAAAATATTTCCAATCCTTCTTTTAGTGTTGAGACACTTGCAGAAAATTTAGCAGTGAGCCGGTATGTTCTTTATAAAAAAATTATATCATTAACAGGAGAATCACCTGTTGAATTAATTAGGAGAATAAGATTACTTAGAGCAGCCAGGCTAATAGAAAATAAATTCGGAAATTTATCTGAGATAGCACTTGAAGTGGGTTTTAATAATCCTGCTTATTTCTCTGACTGCTTCAAAAAACAATTTGGGGTTTCACCTTCTCAATATCAGCAAAAAATTAACAGCAATTGAAAATTGCCCGATCGCTATTTTAATATCAGACACAAATCTGAAAGTATTTGACACAAATCTGGTAGATTAACCTTTCGCTAAATCTTACCATATTCACAGTAATTAATTCTTTTTTTGATTTATTTATTAAAAATTATAAGGAGTAAAACCATGAAAACATTTGAAAGTCTTTTAGTTCTAATTGCTGCTGCTTTGTTTTTACACCGGTTGTTCCGAAAAATCCCAATTGCCCAATGAACCCGTAAATTCTTTGGAAAAAGTAATAATCACAAACTTCACTGGGAATGAATACCCGACCGCACTAATTGTTCCCGGGACAATTAAACCCGAAGGACAAAATATGATTGCAAAGGGGACAGTCGCAGAAGGCAGAATTGAAGCTGATAACACATTAGTGACAGGAACTGAAACGTTAACTGCTAACGGCAAATTTAGTATTTACACCGGCGAAGGTCCGGTTCATGGAAAATTAACTTTACTACCTGATGCTGTTCCAGATGGTGTTTGGAATTGCAATTGGACAGGATACAGGACAAAAACCGGCGAATCTGAGTGGACTGCTAATATAAAAATAGAAGGACATGGAGAGGGTGGAGAAATAGATGGAATGATGATTTTTTTTAATGAAACGGTTCATACCAGCGATCTCTTTGGTCAAAATGGATATTTGGCCTCAGCCGTTGAATATATAAAATCAAAATAATAATTCTAATAATTTATTGTTTGATCATTTTGAAAGCAGGCTTATTTAAATGAATCCGGTAAAAAATCCTGTAGTCAATGAATTGGTTCCATCAGAGTTTTATTTAGGTCAGAATTATCCTAATCCGTTTAAAGAAAAAACAGTAATAAAATATTGCTTAGCTTATAAAACTAGAGTAATAATGACGGTTTTTAATTCTAATGGTGAACTGATAGAAAAACTTGTGGATGAAGAGAAAAAAGCAGGGACTTATGATATTGAATTCAATACATATGTGAAACATTCGGGCGAAAACCGGAATCTAGCGGAGGGAGAATATTGTTGCAAAATTAAAGCCGGCAACTATACAGCGGTAAAAAAAATGTTATTACTGAAATGATATCAGTAGTTATCAGTAAATATTAGCAGAAGTAAATGATTGTAATAAAAATAATTAACTATCTCTCTAAATAATTTAGAGATAAATAAAAACAAGACAAGGAGTAACATATTATGAAAACATTATCTAAAATTTTAACAGCGAATGTCTTTATTTTATTGGCATTTATTTTTTCCAGCTGTGAGCAAACTACCGAACCAATTGTAAATATAACACCGAATGAAACCGCTGATGCAACTTTAGATAAGGCTAACCCGGAAAGACCATTTAAAGGTAATGTATTATATACGCTAACAGATGCAGACCAAACTCATTTGTATTTATCTGGCACAGGGAACCTAACACATTTAGGTAAATGCACAACATTAGAGACCATTTACCTAGTAGAAGGGTTTGGAGAGGATACTTTTACGGCTGCCGATGGTTCACGAATTCATATGATTTGGAATCCAGTCGGCGATGATACATTTACATGGAAGATTGATGGAGGGACTGGACGATTTGAAGGAGCAACCGGCAGTGGTATCTGTCCACCTGTTGTGGAAAACCCGAATGGCACGTTGGCAATTGAATTTATAGGTGTCATAAAATATTAAAGTATATCCTAGGTAAATAATTGATGAACTTAAGAATTACTACACTTATTGATATAGGAAGATTTTGAAACATATCAATAAAAGGAGGGCAATATGAAAACAATTAAATGTTTATTTATTATCATATTTGTATTTCTAATTTCGGCAGGATTTGCTCAAACGAATATTCCTGGTGGAAACATTGAAGGAAATTGGTCGAACGTTAACTCTCCTTATTATGTCAATGGGGAAATTACAATCCCAGATGGAAAAACACTTACAATCGAACCTAGAGTGGAGGTCATTTTCACAGGACATTATAAATTTAATATCCAGGGTCAGCTGTTGGCAATTGGCAGTAAAGAAGATACTATCACCTTTACAGAAAAAAACGCAAATATTGGCTGGAATGGCCTAAGATTTGTTCAAACACCCCCTACCAATGATACTTCAAAAATCGTTTACTGCAAACTTCAATATGCTCAAGCATCAGGAATTGGAGGAGCTATTTATATTGAAAGTTTTAATAAACTGATTATTTCAAATTGTTTGATAACAAAGAACAAGACGAGTGGTGATCTTTCTTCCGGAGGAGCGGGGATTGGAATGGTTGGATCTTCTCCGGTAATTGAGAGTAATATGATATCATATAATATTGCTTCCGGTGGTCATGGGGGTGGGCTTTTAATTTCAGATTCAGATCCATTAATCAGAAATAATATTATATCAAAAAATGAATCTACTGCTGGAAGTGCTTTTGCGGTCGCTCAAGGCAATCCTGTGTTTATAAATAATACCATTGTAGAAAATAAAGCTGATATCGCCGGTGGTGCCCCTTGTCATGGTGGTGCGATGTGCATTATTGCATGTTCTCCGGTATTTTTTAACACCATTATATATGGAAATAAAGCTGCTATAGGAAATCAAGCTCACTTACAAAGCGGATCACAACCTGCTTTCCTCTTTTGCACTATTGGAGGTGGTAGTGTAGATTTTGCACGTGATGGTCATAATCATGGCAGCTATTCCGGCACTTATGTTTCAAATATCGTTACCGATCCTCTTTTTTTGAATCTTGCATCCGATGACTATCGCCTTTCCGATAATTCTCCGTGCATTAGCGCCGGTAGTGATTCAATTATAATTAGCAATAAAAAATATTTTGCTCCGCAGTATGATTATGAAGGAAATCTCAGGCCAAGTCCGTCTGGCTCAATGCCCGATATTGGAGCTTGCGAAAACCTGTTAGGAACCTTTGTAGGTGTCGAAGAAGAACTAACAACTCCAAAAGAATTTGTTCTTTATCAGAATTATCCCAATCCATTTAATCCAAGTACAACAATAAAATATTCTATCCCCCAGCAAACCGTAGGGAACGAAAATTTTCGTTCCGTACATTTAATTGTATATGATATTCTTGGAAGAGAACTAACGACCTTAGTTAATGAAGAAAAACCTGCAGGCACTTATGAGGTAAAGTGGAATGCAGCAGACTTACCAAGCGGTGTTTATTTCTATCAGCTGAAAGTCGGAAGTTTTACTGCAACTAAAAAGCTTTTGTTGCTGAAATAAAATTTATAATTATATCTCCGGGATTTTCTGGCATAATCATCACAATTGACTAAATTCCGGGGATTTTTTATAAAATTTCCTGCTTAAAGTAGAGAACATCAGACATTCCAGTGCAAAAAATTTTCACATAAAAAAATAAAAGAAAACTCAAAAAAAGGGAGTTTATTATTAGTAATGAACAACTAATACCGCAGAAAAGATTTTAGTTGAATAGAATATAATTTTAATTTAATATTAATAGAGATTTACAAGCTCTTCAGTATAAAATTGTTGCAATTTGAGAATTCTAATGACGCTTACAGGAATAAATATAATTAATCAAAAATTTGATAAACGTCTTTCAAGATATATTAGAAGAATTTCAATCTTTAAAAGCGTGGGAAGGATAAAATATAATCAGAAATTGACCCCGAGTGCTTTTAGTTATCTCTCTTATAATCAAAAAAATATTCCGGTTTCTATTATCGGAAAAGAAACAATTCATCCACAGCAACGACTTGTTATCGCCGGACCTAAAATTAGCGAAAATATTTATGTTAAATATGATGGTATCCTTATTCAGATTTTGATTGAGTTCACAGGATCGGGATTCTATTATTTGTTTAAAAAATCTCCCGAAACACTTTTAAACGGTTTGGTTGATTTGAAGAAATTTATTTCATGCGAAGAATGCAATCAATTAGAAGAAACATTACTAAAGCAGGAAAATGAAAATGAGCAAGTTAAGCATATCGAAAGGTTTCTTTTAAAGAAAGGAAGTACTGCTTTGCGTATTATAGATTATATTGAAAAAAGTTTAAATATTATTGAAGAAAATCATGGGAATATTACGGTAAGTGAAATATCAAAAAAAATCGGTATTAGCGAGAGGCAGTTTAACCGCCGATTTGTAGAGGTAGTTGGCATATCTCCTAAAAAATATGCTAAGATTTTTCAGTTGCATTATATAATATATTTAATGCATACTGGGAAATATCCAAAGATGCAGGATATAGCTTATGAATCAGACCTATTTGATCCTTCTCATTTAATTCATAAATTCAAAGAACTAACTGGTTTCACTCCAACCGAATTCATTCATAGCAGTAAACACATTGCACTAAAATATTTTACAGAAGAACACTTCAATAAAATAAACTTAAGCTGAAACTCTCGCTTGCTTGCCTTTCAAATTTCTATTTTTTTAGTTTTTCCAAATCTGTGAAATTTCACACCCCCATTGAATCCATTCTGCAATCCTATCTTTTCAATCAATTTTGTGGCATATCTGTCTTTCGGGATAATTTTTCACTCCTTTTTTCGAATGTCCGATTTTTACAACTCTTTTCAAATTTAATTTATTAAAATTGAAATGTTCAACTAAAATACAATTGTGCAAGGTTAAAAATTGAAAAAATTTTACCGTAGTTTTTAGGGGCAACTATGATAAGTCTTTTATTAAATCTTTTAATATAAAAAAATAGAGGGTCGCAATATAATCAGGTGGTTCTTTTTAACCTCTATTCATAAGGAGGTCTACCATGATTAATAAATATTCTACATTATTTATTCTTTCTATTTTATTTTTCATTAATACCCAAAAGGTTTTCACTCAAGATTCAACTTTTAGTATATTAAGGTGTATTACCGGTTCCGGAGGTATTTTATATTCCTATAATTCTCAATATCACCACTCTGCTACTGCCGGTGAAACAATCTTAGGCGTCGCACAGGCAGGAAATCACATCCTCAAATCAGGTTTCTGGATACTTCCCCATTTTGGACCTACAGCGGTGGATGATAAAAATCAACTTTCGATGCCTGCCAGCTTTCGGCTTTTTCAGAATTATCCTAATCCCTTTAATCCTTCAACTACTATAAAGTATGAATTGCCTGAACCATCCATAGTAAAGATAGAGGTGTTTAATATTCTTGGAGAAAAAGTAATTGTTCTCGTTAACTCAGAGAGTGAAGATGGGGGCTATCATCAGATTACCTGGAATAGTAATGATAGTTACGGGAAGATTGTTTCATCAGGAATTTATTTTTACCGGATAGTTGCAGCATCAGAAAATAACAAAACAATAATCTTTTGGGATTTGAAGAAAATGATCTTACTGAAATAGTAACAGATAAATTTTAAGGAGTAAAAAATGAAAAATCTATTTACACATTTAGTTTTAATATTTCTATTACTGGCAAATGTAACATTCCCTCAGGTACCAAGAATAATTAATTACCAGGGAATACTGCTTGATTCAAATAAACAACCCGTAGCTGAAGGAGATTACAAGCTCACCTTTAATTTGTATGATAAGAACGATAGTTTATTATGGTCTGAGATTCACAACCAAGTGTTTGTAAGTGAGGGCATGTTTCACGTTCTTCTTGGTACAGTAAATCTTATAACCCTGGATTTTAACCAGCCCTATTTTTTAGGGATTCAAGTGGAAAATGATCCGGAGATGCAACCGCGAATGATGATGACCAGTGCAGCTTACAGTTTTAATGCAGATCGGGTTGGCGGCATTAGTGCGAGCACAACTCCTGAACCCAATAAATTATATCCCCTGGGAAATGATGGGAGATTTCCAGCCAGTGTTTTACCTGTAGGTAATCCGGGGGGTAATTTTATAAAGAAAAATGTCGCGGATACCACTAGGGGAAGCAGCGCAGACGACATGTTACGCATCGAAAATACCGGTGCCGGCCGTGGTCTCACGGTAATTAGCGCAAACTCACATGGTATTTATGGCAAGTCTGGGTCTGCCATGGCTGGAGTTGAAGGCGAAAATTCCCAAAGTGGTCCCGGCATAAGAGGATATAGCAAAAATCAGTATGGTGCTATTGGATATTCTGAAGCATCCGATAAAGCAGGCGTATATGGTAATAATGCGGATGGCAACGGCGTTTGGGGTAACAGTCAAAACAAGCACGGTGTTTTTGGATTTAGCACTATAGGCCGTGGTGTAAAAGGTGAGAGTGCGGCTGGGGGTGTGCTGGGTGAGAGCACTCAGGGAGTTGGTGTTGAAGGTCGAAGTAATGCAAATGATGGTGTACTTGGCTGGACAAACAGCCCAAGTAAAAGCGGTGTTTATGGAACCAGTCCTTTTGGCAATGGAGTAACGGGAAGGAGCGATGGACAAGATGGAATTCTTGGTGTAACTACAAGCAGCAATACGGGTCATGCTGGCGTTCATGCAAGAAATGAAGGAAGTGGACCCGCGATTTATTCCGAGGGAGATATTTATGCATCGGGTAAAGTATATGGAAATATTGGTCCCTATAATGGAGGACCTTTTCCAAGACCCGCGTTCAATAGCGGCTGGCTTGAAGTTCATATTGATGATACTGGATTTTGGCATGCCGATCTTAACATTAATGACTATTTACCAACAATCACCTATGATAATGATAATTTCTTTATTGAAGTGATGACAAAAACTTCTGGAAAAGCTGGGAATCAGTTCGTGGATTGGGTCGAATACTACATCAATCCGAATAATTCACTACGTGTTTCAGTTTTTGATTCAAATAAAATGGGCTTTATAACACATGTACGACTACGGCTTTGGTACATAAAATAGGCTAATCAAAAGGATGTGGTCTTAGCACAGATTTGTGTCCACTATAGTAATAGATAAAGAAGCCAGCATGATAACTCCTCTTTAGCAACTGTAGAAGTATATGATCCAGAAAACGATACCTTGGAGACTAAGCAAATATGCCGAAAACTTTTTCTTTCTTTGCGGGTGCAGTTGTTAATGATAAGATCTATGTGATTGGTGGAACTACTTGGGAGAGAAATTGCAAGTTTAGTTAATGAAGAAAAACCTGCAGGTACTTATGAGGTAACATGGAATGCAGCAAACCTGCTGAGTGGTGTGTACTTCTATCAGCTTAAGTCAGGTAATTATACAGCAACAAAAAAGCTTTTGTTGTTAAAATAAGATGTGAACCTTCGAGGTTGCCCGTTGTATACAATGTGTTAACCTCGAAGGTTACCAAAAAGCTTTTGCTGCTGAAATAAGGTGTAACCTTCAAAGTTAAAATCTAGGATAACATCTAGTAACCTTTGAAGGTTTACATTCCTGTTTTTCCTTAACCTTCAAGGGTTACACTTTGTTATCCACATTGTTAACCTTGAAGGTTACAATCACCCTGTTGAATTTTTTCATTTTTCTTCATATGTTTTAGTTATCCAAGTAGTTAATATCTCACCTAATAAACTTCTATTCCTAACTACTTAAAATGTAGGGTTGCAAAATATTCCGGGGGATGTGTGGCAAAAAGGAAGAATTTATATTTTGGAATTACTTCAAAGATAAAGGATTATATAGGCACTCATTTATCGTCCTATCATGCAACCATGCATCTATACAATCAAACTAATATTTTTATAACTTTGTCAAAAAATCTACATTTATTTTTTCTGTTTCTCATAATTTTATCACATTATATTTATGCCCAAAATGAGGAACTTCCTACTGAAAATTTTTATGTTGAGAATGGAATTGCAACTAACATTAGATCTATAATCCAGGACAGATCCGGCTTCTTATGGTTTACTACTAACACCGGTTTGTATAAATATGATGCTTATAATTTTGTTTATTATAAACAGAATTTTATTGATAGTTCGAATATAATAGGAAATATCTTAGGAACTATATATGAAGATAAGGCCGGTGTTTTATGGATTGGTACAACTGTTGGGCTTGAAAAGTTTGATCGAATAGAAGGTTCCTTTAAATACTACAAACCAAATCAATTAGTAATAGAAAATGATGCAAGCAATAACATTCAGGCAATTTGTGAAGATAAAAATAATATGCTCTGGATTGGAACATTTGATGGATTATACAAATTTGACAAAGCAACCGGAAAATTTATTCCTTACAGACATAATAAAAAAGATCCAGGCAGTATTGCACATAACTCTGTTCAGACAATCTATAAAGATAAGGAAGAAACACTTTGGTTCGGAACAGGAGAAGGACTCGACAAGCTTGATTTTGAAACAACTCGATTTGTTTCGGCAAGCAAATTAGGCCAAGAGAAGTTTACACATTGCTGGCAGGACATACGCAAAAATTACGATTCATCAAATTCAAAATATTTTATTCAGACTATTTGTGAAGATAATACCGGCACAATCTGGCTGGGGACAAATGGGGGCTTAATTGAATATGATCCCAAAACGGGAAACATATCAAGTTATATTTTTAATTCAAAGAATAAGAAAGTTCGTATAAACACAATCACTCTAGATATATTAACAGGTTCTTTATGGATAGCAACTTATGACGAACTTATTAATTATGATAAAAAAATAAAGAAAGTCACCCGTTATAACATTGAAGGGATACAAATTTTATGTTGTGAGAAATCTGGAACATTATGGATAGGTACAAATACTGAAATTAAAAAGCTTAACAGGACAAAACAATTTTTTAAAAGATATTCAATTGAACATGAGCAGCCGGCACTCGGTATTATTAACGGTACCGAAGGTATTTTATGGATCAACACATATTTGGGATGGAAAAAATTTGATATTAAAAAAGAACAATTTGTTCCATATTCTTTTGGAAAGAAACAATTATATTATATATGGAACTCAGGTGATTTATCCATTCTTAAAAACGATGGCAGTTTATTTATTCAGGATTCGATTGGCAATCTAAAATTTTCTTTAGATTCTTCACACAAAAATTTAATTAAATTTGCTTCCTGGGGATGGAAAACTAATAGAGGGTATCTATTTTCAACTCATTTGGGTAGTCTCTGTCTTTTGAACCCTGAAAATAACTCTGTTAAAAAAATTAGAAAATTTAATGAAGGTATAAATTACTTTTATCTGGATACCTTTGGTTTTTTGTGGATTGGAACCTACAAAAGCAAATTGCTATGTTATAATCTTTCTCAGGATTCAGTAATTGAATATATTCCTGATTCTAAAAATCTTTCAAGTATAAGTGGACAAGGAATCAATCAGATACTGGAAGATAAAAAAGGAAGATTATGGTTTGCAACAAATACCGGATTAAACAGATATGACCGTTTAACAAAAAGCTTTACCCGGTTTACAGAAGAAAATGGTTTGGCAAGTAATAAAATAAGAGGGATGCTTGAGGATAATAGTGGTAATTTATGGCTTAATACAAGTAAAAGTATTTCGAAATTTAATCCTGAGGCAAATCATTTTAAAAATTATGATATTACCTATGGAATAGAACCACCTGTTGATGAAATCCATGGAATGGGATGTAAAACAAAAAATGGTGATATGTATTTCGGAGGCGCATATGGTTTTACCCGTTTTCACCCTGACAGTATTAAAGATAATCTATTCATTCCTCCTGTTGTAATTACATCATTTAAAAAGTTTGACAAACTTTCCCCTTTATCAAAAGAAATTCATTTATCTTATGATGAAAATTTTATTTCTTTTGAATTTGCTGCTTTGAGCTATATAAGTTCTGAAAGAAATCAATATGCATATAAAATGGAAGGTCTGGATAAAGATTGGGTTTATTCCGGTACAAGACGTTATGCATCTTACCCAAATTTAGAGCCAGGTGAATATATTTTCAGAGTTAAAGGTTCAAATAATGATGGCATTTGGAATGAAGCAGGAACTTCAATTTTAGTAATTATTTCTCCTCCCTGGTGGAAAACCTGGTGGGCTTATAGTTCATATGCTTGTATACTTCTTTTTATTTTATATGGTTTAAGAAGTTATGATTTGAATCGAATATCACTGAAAAACCAGATAAGAATGGATGAAGCAGTTCTAAAAGAAAGAGAAGAAATAGATAAAATGAAATCAAGGTTCTTTGCTAACATCTCGCATGAGTTTCGTACACCGCTTACTTTAATTCTTGGACCTGTTAAACAGATAATTGAAAGGACCAAGGAACATAATACAAGAGATGAATTAAAAGTTGTTCATAAGAATGCAAACCGGCTGCTTGAACTTGTAAATCAAATGCTTGATCTATCCAAACTTGAATCGGGAAATATGAAGCTTCAGACTTCTCCTCAAAACATTATTCCTTTAATAAAAGCTTTGCAGCGGTTATTTTGCTCTTATGCAGAAAGGAAGAGAATTAGTTTAAAATTTAATTCTGAGTTCGACGAAATTATCGTTTATATAGATAAGGATAAACTTGAAAAGATAATTACTAATGTGCTTTCAAATGCATTGAAGTTTACACCGGAAGGTGGAGAAGTTGAGGTTACAATTAATCGCAACTGCCTATCTTTGAGTGAATCCGAAAATAAGGGAAATGTCATTTCGAAGGATCCCGATTATAATCGCAT
>CAYUVK010000103.1:5505-18550 GCA_964448105.1 uncultured Ignavibacteriaceae bacterium | reverse complement strand
TATTTTAGTAACATCATTTTCTTTGATGCAGTAAAGTCTTTTCCATTAACCCCAACAGCATGAATACTGTAAATATAAACTCCACTGCTTAACCGGGAAGCATTGAAATTATATAAATGTTCTCCCGCTGCTAAACTCTTCTCTGTTACTTCAACTACTTTTTGACCTAAGATATTATATACACTCAAAGTAACTTCCGATTGTTCAGGCAACCCGAATCTTATTGTTGTACTTGGATTGAAAGGATTCGGATAGTTGTTACCTAGGTAATATTTATTTGGAACATTTGAACTATAAGTTTCAACACCAGTTAAATTATCCTTTGTAATAAAAGCTGACATACTATCGCCAGGGACATAAACAAAAGTCGCATTTGTCATAGAATCCTGCAATGCAGCAATATAAGTAGCTCTGTTTGCTTCGTAAGTAGTCTTAGCACTAGGGAACCAGTTCAAGTCACCAAGCGGCAATCCATCAGTACCGGCTGTTAGTAAAGTATCATTTGTATAACTAAAATCAAAATCCTGCGGCCAGTGTAATTGCGGTTGACCTCCAGCATCATAAGTTACAACTTGTTGAATACGCCAATCAGGCCAAGTAGTTAAACCAGTAATTCCCAAAGTACCAGCCCAATAATAATTACACCATGCTAACATACTATCAAGTTTACTCGGATTATTAGCAAACATGGGGTCAAATTGCCAGTAGTTCTTACCTATTGTAAAGTTATTATCATCTATCATAGTCGTGTCAGCACCCTTATCCCATAAAAAACATGGAATTAGTTTAAGAGAATCATTCGTAACCAATGGGTTAATTGTACTGTTCCAATAAGCCGGGAAAGCAGGATCCAGGTAAAATAAGTTTTTTCCTTCATATAGTGAAATAGAATCAAGTTTATTTGCTATTGGATAATGATGATCCCATGTTGTAAAAGGTGCTTCATAGTGGTTAGTACTTAAATTACGTCCTCTATAACTCCAATTATAATAAATATTGTTTGCCTGTAAAGCCTCATAATAATGAAGCTCATGTCCGTTTACCTGCATATTAATATATGAATTATGTATCTCTTTCATTGTTGAAGTAATAAAATCACCGCCATTACCAAACAATCTGCTAGAATTAATAGATGTATTGTTTTCGAATATAAAATTTGAAACACCGGCATCAATACGCGTTAACATACCATTAAAGGGTGTACTCGCCAATCGAACCATATTTACAAAAACACAGTTGGTATAACTAATTGTATCGGCAAATGCTTGATTTCTACTGGTAAACCATTGAATGTCGGCAAAAGCGCAATTATCGAAAATCATTTTAGTCCCGCCCAAATTACCTACAAACATTCCAACAATTTCATCATTTTGTAGATGTCCGTCAATTAGGACATTTTTTACCGTTATACTTCCTCCCGCCAGAATGTGAATCATATCTCTCTGCGCGCCAGCCGAGGACGGAATTTGTAAGAGTACCGGCGGATTGGCTTCATTCTTAATCCACCCATTATCAGGACCTATTATTGTTAAGTCAAAATCACAATCCAATGTTCCGTCAAAGGCATAGAAATTACCGGCTTGCACCATATAAACTGTTTTTGCCGGATCATGCGATCCATCTGCCAATGTGTCGCCAGCAATTTGCACGTTAACAAATTGGTTTGGATCAAGTGTTTCCTGTGCTAGCATAGATGATGCAAGTATTAGGAAAAAAGCTAGTAGTAGTATTAACTTACTCATTAAATACTCCTTTTAATATTGTTGATTTGATTAGTTAATTAAGAAATTGGTTCTATGTCACTAGTGTTCTGTAACTAATATTTCTCAACACCTTTAGAATAACCTTGACCTCATCTCAACCTTTCTCCTAAAAGGAGAAGGGCTTATAAACATTATAACTTTTTATTTATTTTCTGACAGAAAATTTTCATTTATCGTTTTATTGACCATAAGTCTCTCTCCTTTTAGGAGAGAGATTAGAGTGAGGTCTTTTTAAGAAATTCCGTTCATTTATTTCCGAGACAGTACACTAGCTTGTTCTCTAAATAATTTACAATTAATTCTATGTCATATATCACCTCCTAAATCTTCAAGTTTGGATAAAAAAATAGATACAGTTAAAACGAATAACGAACTCCTAAGTCTGCTGTTCTACCATAATATTGCACATCAGACAATTTTTGTAAAACACTTACAAATTGACGATCCGGTCTGTTGGTAATATTGTTTATATTCAAATATATTTGAAGTCCTTCATACCAGGGAAGTTTTTGGTATACAGTAAAGTCCCACCTGGAATAAGGTGATGTATACGAATCAAGCTCCTGATAAACCGGATCTGCAATTCTTAAAACATTGTCCGTAAATTGATATGATAACCTGGCAGAAAAACCGCCGATATCATAACCCAATGTTAAGTTCAAGACATCATTTGGCTGATCGATCAACCTGCCGGTTCTGGTCGTATCTATATAAGTATATACTTTAAATGGGCCGGAACCTGTTGCCACACTTTTGAAATAAGGATAACGCGTAGTAGAATTAATATGTGTATAGTTAATATTAAAAACGAGTCCACTCAGGAATGACGGCAAGTACCAAAAATGGGTTTGCCAGTCTAATTCAATACCTCTTACATAAGAGGTTTCAGTTAAATTAGTCCAGCTGTAAACTGTTGATCGTGCAGTTGGAGTTAATGGAAACCTGTAATTAATCTTTGAAGCATCTTTAGTAAAATATTTAATCGAAACAATTAAATTATCTATTTCTTTATAAAAGAATCCTGCCGTGAACAACCCAATATGATTTTCATATATAGAAGCATAAATATCAAAGTTTTGAGTTATTGCAGGCTTTAAATAAGGATTACCTAAGCGTACTACAACAGGAGAAGCATATGTATCAGCAAACAGATATGGAGAAACTGCACGGTAATCTGGATAAATTATACTTTTGGTACTTGCCAGCCGAAAGTCCAGCCAATCTGTCGGTTTAATACGCACTTGAATTTGCGGAAACCAGGTCTCTGCTTTTGTAGAATCCCAATGTACTTCACTATAATTATAATAATGCTCACCTGGGGTTGTTAGCCTGCCAAATTCAACCGTAGAATCTGCAGTATAATCATAACCATATTTTTCGTATCGTATTCCGGGCAATAATGTAATATATTTACCAATATTCAATTCCGACATAATATAAAAGGCATAGAAATTCCGGGTATAATGATAATCATATTGGGTTGATTCTAATGGCGCCGGAAGATAGTAGTCATATTGCTTAGCCAAATCTGCCAAATGATGCATTTTCCAAATTGAAACTTTGTTATAGAAAGCATTACTGCCGACACTCTCACTACCTGAAAGAAAATTGCCAATATCATAGGAAGGAGCGGCAAATAAAGAAGCTTTTAAACCATTATCCTGGGAAGATATACCAAGGTCCGTCCATATCTGATCCCTTAAAAGAGTATTGAAATCTAATGAAAGTCCTCCTCTGTCCACATCAATTCCCCATTGAGTTTCATCATTTTTTCTTGTATTCTGTTCAAATTTACCACCAAGCTTCAGGTTTCCGGAAAGATAATTAGTAAAATTAAAAGGTACCTTAAAATTGAGTATAGCCGATTGGGCAGCTTCATCAACATTCCGCTGGAGGGTAGATGCGTTATTTACAATTTTATCTTGACCCAGAATTTGAGCATTATTTAGCAGTACACTTGGTGATACCTTATTCTCTTTACCTGATATAACTGAATCCGGGACCCATCCCTGTACGCCGCCTGATCTAGTTCTTAAATCCAGTGTTAGATCGCCGGGTCTGCGCAGCGTTGTAATTGAATTTGAAAGTGAAAAATCCATGTTAATGTTAAAAAATTCAAATTCACCCTGAAGGGCATTACTGATTACCGTATTACTAAATTCCCTGTCCGCTCCATAACCTCTCCAATCATAAGCCGTGGTTAAATAATTTCGCTGTTCTATCTGATGTTCTTTCAGGTTGCCTATATAATTATTTAACATTAAATAACCGCCAGGAAGCTGATAGTCAAATACCAGGCTGCCGCCGGCTCTCTTTCTGTCAGTAACTTCATCATATATGTTAACTTCATTCAGCAGTGTTGGAATCAATCCCTGCTGTGTTATAGATTCTACATTCGTTATATATGTGGCATTTAATCTATCAGAGTTTCTATTGTATCTATCCAGGTAGCCTGAAATCTGTATGCCAAGTTTGTCGTCTAAAAAACGATTAGTGACCAGGCCTGTTACCCGGTAATTACCAAAGGGCCTCTTATTTGCTAACGAAGTATATCCATCTTGTGCCGAAAAATTACTATGAAATCCTTCTTTGGCTTTACCTATTCTAAGGTTAACCGTCCCGCCGACCGCATCAGCATCCATATCAGCGGTTAATGCTTTTTTAACTTCAATCCCGGAAAGTATATTCGGCGCTATCATGTTCAGATCCACACTACGATTATCACGATCGGTAGATTCCAGCCGCACACCATTCACCATCATTACATTGTATTGCGGCGCCATTCCCCGGATAGTTACCTTTTGTCCTTCACCGCCGCTTCTTATTACAGATATTCCGGGTAAACGTCCAACAGATTCTGCTGCATTTGCATCCGGAATCTCCTGAATACGTTCAGCCGATACAACATTCGTAATGGTATTTGAAGCTAATTGCTGGTTAATAGCTTCAGTTTGTCCCATAGCTTGGGCAGAGACCACTACTTCTTTACCCTCGATTGCAACTTGTTTAAGATCAATATTAATTTCCAAAGTTCTTCCTGATGCTACGGTAATTGGCATCTTCTTTTCTTGATAACCTATATACCTAATTATCATATTATAATTTCCCGGAACAACCTGACGGATGATATATTTTCCATCAAATGTTGTAGCTGCACCCAAACTTGTTCCCTCCAGGAAAACATTTGCTCCGGGTAATGGATCCCCGGTATCTTTATCCAATACCGTACCTATAATTTTACCTGACGCTTGTGCTTGAATTGTATTATATCCCAAAACAAATAAAAGCAAGAACATGCATATGCATGTTGTTTTTAACTTGTAAAAGTAGTGGTAGACTGTTTGCATAACTTTAATTCCATTTTTGTTTAAGAATTATTTATGGCTTAATTAGATTATCTTCAACAAACTTATATTTTAAGAGGACATTCTTTGAACAATTACTAAATTATACGAAAACAATTGAGTATTTGAATTATCTTGGACTAATTTATTTTTTAGAAAAACTCTTTGAACAATTATTAAAACTTTACGAAAACGTTTGAGTATTTGAGTAAAAAAATTATCTATTATTTCATTTTAATTCCAGAATTAATTAAAAGTTTGAATAGATAAAAAATTTATTTTTTTAGAGGAAAATTATTTTTATTTAATAGTTTAGTTTACTAACGAAATAAACTTACAACAAAACTATAGTTACTAACCCATTTAATGAAAATTATCATAAATTTAAAGTAATGTCAAGTATTTTTTAAATCCAACTAATTTTGGGCAGATTTTTTCTTATTAAATTTTAAATCCAAACCTTAAAACAAATCTGTCTGCTGACTTTTCATCAAAATATTAGCTAGTGGTTTAAAAGAAATATCTTGCTCAAATTGTATTAATAATTTTCCAAATTAAAATCACGGATCAAATTTAATTTGATTTTCAAGTTTTTTGAACAATTCATTTCTAACTTTAGGATAATCCTTAACAACATTTTTCATTTCATTTGGATCATTTGTAAGATTAAATAGTTCATCCCTGCCTTCATTAAGTGTATTTCCGAAATGAATTAATTTCCAATCCCCCTTTCTCAAGGCAAATTGATCCGGTATTCTTAAATAAAGTTCCCGTTCTTCTTTTACATTCTTTTCATTTGAGATAAAATTCCACATATTTTCACCATCTAAATTTAAACCCTGAATAAGAGAACTGTCAACAACTGTTGTTAGTGTTGGAAATAAATCAGTTATTTTTATTAACTGTTCAACTTTATTATGATTTAAATGATCTTTCCAATATATGACAGCAGGAACTCTTATTCCGCCTTCATATAATTCTGCTTTAAAACCCTTTAAGGGCGAATTATCTCCTAATCTAGGATATGGACCAAATTTTCCATCATACAATTTAATTTTGGATTCCTTCTCAGGATACCAACTTTCTTGACCGCCATTGTCACTTATAAATATTATTATAGTGTTATCCAATAATTTTTCATCTTTCAACGTTTGGATAATTTCACCTATAGAATAATCCATATGAGTCATTGAAGCATCAAACAATTTCCTTGAGTTAACATCATTTATATCCTTATAAGGTTTAACCCACTTTTCTTCTTCTTGAAGCGGATAATGCGGAACACTATAAGGGATATAAATAAAAAAAGGTTTAGATTTTTCTCTTATTTTAGTTATATACTTAATTACTTCATTTGTAATTAAATCAGTTGCATGACCTTTCTCATCAATAAATTTGTCATTTCTATACCAGGTTCTGTCTCCATTTTTATATCTGTGAGTATACTGATCAATTTGACCATGGAGATAGCCATAAGTATAATCAAATCCATAGTGGCTTGGACCACTTTCGAGATTCAAACCTAAATGCCATTTTCCGGTAATCGCTGTTTGATAGCCTTTTTGTTTCAAAGCCTCAGGCAGTGTTTCGACGTTTGTTGGCAGTACCTGTTTACTTCTCATTGCAATAGGTTCGCCAATTCCAAATCGACTGGCATATTTCCCGGTTAAAAGTGCAGCTCTACTTGGAGAACATGTCGGATAAACATAAAACTGATTTAATTCAACACCGGCTTCAGCTAATTTATCAATATTCGGAGTATTTATTTCTGAGCCGTGGTAACCTACATCGTGCCACCCAGCATCATCTGCAACAAACAGTACTATATTTGGTTTGGAACTTTTGCTATGATCATTTGCTACTTGATTACAATTAATAAGGAACAGGAAAGGTATGCCAATTATAAAAATTTGTATTCTTCTAAGTAACTTTTTCGAAAATTCAGACATCTTTTAATCTTACTCTAAACATTTTTAATATAAAAAATCATTGTTTAGGAGAAATAATAATTTCCCAGTCATCTGTTCTAAAAGTAGATGCCGGCAAACCTTCTTTATTGAATAAGTTTGGTTCATCGTTATTTCCAAAGGCAAACCTAACGGTAATTGGATTTTTCACTTCATCTGATGAAACAAGTATTGTGTTATTATCTATTACAGCTTTTGCCGGATGAAATATTTTATCACTTCCTGCAATTGTAAAACATGTAAGCTTATCTCCCTTGCAATAAAGACCACTTCCTATATGATCAAAACTTATTCTGATTTTGTTGTCTTCTATTTTCATTGATTTATAAATTGGACCGCTATAAACTATATTTTCTTTACCGTAAGTTTTAGCTAATGCCCAAAGTGATAACCTTTTACCAACATCTTTTTTATCTTTTGGATGTATATTATCCGGATTACCGATATCAAGTGTAACAACCATACCGGTGTTTGGAATATCTAATGATTTTCTTTGAGCATCCCGCAAAGCCGCCCCAACGAGATTTTGTGAATAATTATATGGAGCAAGTTGAACAAAATAAAATGGGAAATCTCCTTCTCCCCATTCATCACGCCAGTCTTTAACCATTGTCTCAAATGAATTTCTGTACATTTGGTGTTCGAAAACATTATTTTCTCCCTGATACCAAATTACGCCTCTTATACCATATGGAATTAAAGGTTTTATCAATCCATAAAAATTTGCACCGGGATCTCTATAATTTCTTGGAAGTTCACCAGGAGGTGTATTCTTTATTTTTTCTTTAAATTTTTCCAGGTAATATCTTCCTTCAGGAGTTGTTTTTAATACTTCGGGATTTGTCCAGGCTTGTACCGTCGATCCTCCCCAGCTAAAATGAAGCAATCCGATAGGAACATGAAGCTCTTTATATAATTCTCTGCCAAAGTAATATGCAACTGCACTAAATGTGCTTGCTACTTTTGGTGTACATTCATCCCATTGCCCGTAAACATCTTTATTCGGAGACCTTGCATTATCTCTTGCTGCGTAAAATAATCTAATATCGGGATAATTCGCATTGTTTACTTCTTCATCTGCATCTTCACTCTGATTTAATGCCCATTGCATATTCGATTGTCCGGAACAAACCCAGACTTCACCAATCATTACATTTTTCAAAGTATCTTTATTGATAATTATTGAATAGGGACCACCTGCTGATGGTGTTGTAATCTTTACAAACCAATCTCCATTATAATCTGCAGAGGTTTGATAATTTGTATTACCCCAACTTGGTGAAATCGAAATATGAGTTCCCGGATCTGCCCAACCCCAAAGCGGAGCATCATATTCTTGCTGAAGCACCATGTTGTCAGAAATAAATGAAGGTAAATGAATTTGAGCAAAAGTAGAGATACCAAATGTAAATATCATCAGAAGCGTGAATAGAACATTAATATGAACATACTTAATTTTCATTTTATCCTTTTAAAACCTTTTTATTAACAACAATCTATAACTTATAATTAGTTATTTTTTTCGATATGAAAAACTTCTATTAAATCTTTTGATATCGGGCTTTTATCTACATTAACTTCCATAAGCGGAGCCATATAATCCCACCATTTCCGGCATACATCTGTATTTGCAATTTCTTCCCATTTTTTCTGATCTTCAATTTCAGCATATCCGAATAAATCATTTGTATCTTTATCTAAGAAAATGGAATAACTTGTAACTCCGTGATTTATTAAAACTTCTTTCAATTCGGACCAAATTGGATTATGCCGTTTTTTGTATTCTTCAGCATTTCCTTCAAATAATTTCATTTTAAAAGCGATTCTCATTTCCTATATACCTCTGTTTACTTACTGCAGAACAATATGATAATTTTACCCCTGTAAGATTTTCCTTATTTTAAATAAATAAGCTTCTTGGTTATTAATGTAGCATCCGTTTTTAAAGTATAAAAATATATACCCGAACTTAACCCGCCGTTTATTAAAGATGGATTAAAGTTTACTTTATAGCTGCCTGCATTTTGCTGTTGGTTAATCAAAGTGGTTACCTTGCTGCCCAAAATATCATAGACAGTTAATGAGACATTAGATCTTTCCGGTATTGAGTATTTTATTATTGTAACAGGATTAAAAGGATTCGGATAATTCTGATATAAATGAATATCATCGGGTTTAGTAGTTTCAATAGATTTGATGTCCGTAGGGTAATTGGTTTCAAGAGCACCTAGATCCGGAGCTTTACCAAAGAAATCAAAACCAATATCAACTCCGGCATCAATTAAGTCACTTCCCGGAGCAGGTCTTAGAAAATCAATATCCGGCAAACTGCCATCTGGTTTTCTTGGTGCAGTTAACTGAGATTCATTAAGACTAACAAAATCTGCATCAGTAATATTTAAACCCAAATCAAAAGAGTTATGAGATAGTGTATTTTGTGTAGTATCTATATATGCTGTATCAGAACTTATTGCTTTATAACTTAAATTATTCATTAGTACATGATTATAACCATATTCCCATATACTACTATCAGCCTGCGGGCTTTCACGATTAACCATATTGAAATTAATATTATTTTTGTAAGCAGTATTATTATACCAGTAATTTCCATTTAAATGATGGTTTGAATAAAAACCATTTTCTTTATTTCCAACTGCTATGCAAAATTCAATTGTATTTCTCGGGACAGGATTTGGGATTTTACTAGCAGGATCATATGCATATCCACCGGCTTTAAATCCATTACCGTCACCCAATTTTTGGAAAGAAGTTGAATAGCCATTATAGAATGACCAGCAGCTATCAAATACAACGGCGGCACCTGATCTAATAATATCAAAACCATCATCACTATTAAACCAGGCACGGCACCCTCTAAAAACATTACCCGTACCGCTAGTGTTCGGATGACAGCCGAATCCGTCGGTATTGCCACCAAGTTTATTTTCAGAAACATTGTCCCAGTTTCTATATGAATCACAATTCAAAAATAAATTACCACCGCCTTTATAATAACGTAAACCTGTACCTACATTATCATGCATACTAATTTGTTCAAATATATTATTATTATAATTTCCATTGCTATAAATACAGTAAGATTCTGTGTGTGTGGTTATTGTAACCTGTACGCCGGTTATTTCAATACCTTTTAAATGAATGTAGCTACAAGCAATCCTAAATCCAACGACTCTTCTTCCAGAAGGTTTAACAGCAGTCAGATTAAAAACGGGTTTTTCACCAGGATAGGCAAAATAATTTATCAAATTACCAGCTTTACCGCTTTTATTAAGATAGGTGACACTGGCAAAAGTTCCATCGTCATTGGATATGCCGCTTTCAGTAATTTTGTATTCTCCTCCTCGTATATAAACCGTATCGCCTGCCGACGCAACCGATTGCGCTTTTTGCACTGACCAATATGGACTGTCAATAGTTCCGGTATTTGTAGTATCATTCCCATCAGGAGCAACATAAATTTGCGAAAAAACAGCAGTATTTAAAATTATAAAAATAACGAAAGTATAAACTATCAATTTTATCATTTTATTTATTTGTTTTATGGATGTTGGATTTGTTATTAATTTGCAAGTTTTATTAAATCAAATGGATAATTTGATTTTACTAACTGATTTGATTTATTGTATTTATGAAAGGGAAAACTTTTGGTTTAATTCTTCAATCTGATTGTCATCAATTTTTATACATTCACCAATTATTTTTGATGTTATAAGTGAGTTAGCACTAAATTCCGCAACTTCCAACCTATCAAATGCTTCAAGAATATTTTTACCTGTTGTAAGCAAACAATCATTTTGAATTAGTATTACATGAATTCTATTTGAAAAAGTCTCTGCGATTTTTTCCGGATTATTATATTGGGCTCCAAATTCAATTTTGGGAATATCTCTTAAGACAACATAACTTTCGGGAATAGTCCGTGTTTCAAAATAATTTTTAGAAATAGCATAAGCAGTTACACTCGGAGATTGTGCTGTAATAATAGAATTTATTTGGAGATTATGGCTATAAATAGCCTGGTGCAACAAAACTGAACGGCTAGGATTTTTACCTTTTTCTTTTTTACCATCTTTAATCATTACTATATCTTCGATATCAATACTTCGTCTTCCTAATCCGGAAGGTGTAATGAGAAAATTATTACCGTCATAACGCATCGATGCGACACCTTCAGTACTTATCATCAGATTTCTATCGCAAGATCGATGGACAATATCAACTATTTGACTTCTAATTTCTCTTTCCAGGCTGCTATGCTCGGTTAATTCAAATTCAGGTAAATCATTTTGACGATGATCAAAAAAAGAAATTTGTTCTTCGGTTAAAGTTATAAAGTCTCCAACTCTTTTTGCTTGAATTATTGTCCTTGCACAAAACTCTAAAGTTTCAAGCCGATGAAAAGCATTTAATAAATCGGTTCCGCCTACAGCAACTCCATGATTTTCAAGTAAAACAACATTATATCCCAGCTCAAATGTTTCAGCAATATTTTCACCTAATTCATCGCTACCAGGCAGTGCATAAGGTGCGTATCCTACTTTTCCACACACTCGTTTTGCCTGTGGAATTATATTGGTATCCGGTATTCTACGCACAATACTAAAAGATACTAATGCCGGCGGATGTGCATGAACAATTGCTTTTATATCCGGTCTTTTTTTATAAATTGAAACGTGAAAAGGAAATTCTGAAGATGGTTTATGTTGACCAATAATATCGCCATTGGTTTTAACACACATGATATCATTAGGAGTTAATTTTCCTTTATCAATACCTGCAGGAGTTATCCATATATCCCCGTTATGATCTTTTATGGATAAATTGCCCCCGGAGAGAGTAGTCATCTTATTATTATATATTCTATTCATTATCCGAACAATTTGTTCTCTAGGATGTAAAAGATGAAATAACAATTATTCTTTCCCTTTAGTTTATTTTTTTAGGCAGATTTATTTAATATTATTGCAGGTTTAGTTTTACTTTTTACTCTTTGTACACCAGTACTTCGATATACAATATTATGCTCAACTTCAATATTTATTGACTTAGCGCAATAGGTATCATCCACGAGACACTTTGTTAAAAGGTTTACAGCTTCCTGTCCTATTTTGTACGGATTTTGATTTACAGTGTAAAATGGAACTCCAAGCCTTGAAATTATTTGATTATCTCCAAACTCAGTTAATAAAATATCTTCTGGAATTCTTAACTTACTTTCAAGAATAGCATTGCCTGCCCCAAAAGCTATAAGTCCACCAACACACACTATCGCGTCAAAGTCAGTACCGCTTTGTATTGCATTGTATAAAGTATTATGAGCACTCTCGAATGTTCTTTCAGTCTCAAGTATAAGATTTTTCTTTACTCCGATTTTGTTTTCCTTGAGAGCCATCAAGTATCCTTCAAATCTGTCTTGTGCAACTGGTATTCCAGTATTTGGACCTATAAATATTATTTTTCTCCTTCCGTTTTCAATCAGTATGTTGGTCAATTCAAAGGCTGCTTTTTTATCATTAATTGTTACAGAATTGAAATTTGAATTTTTGAGTTTTCTATCCCAGCAAACAATCTTTATTCCTTCAGAGTGAAGCTTCTTGTATAAATCTATATTGGTTGTTTCGTCAACTGCATTAAGTAAAATACCGTCAACATTGATATCACTTAGAAATTCCAATTTCCTTTTTTCATTTTCAGCATTTTCATCATGAACTAATAAAATTGTTTCATATCCATTTTTTGTGGCTTCCTCATAAATTCCACGTGTTGCTTCGGAAAAAAAAGAGATTCTCAGATCCGGTATTATTACCCCAAGAATATTACTTCTTTTATTAATTAAAGATTTGGCTAAAAGATTAGGTCTGTAACCTAATTTATCCGCAAATCTTTTAATTTTTTTCTGCATTTCAATTGATATATCCGATTGCTTACGTAAAGCCTTTGAAACTGT
>CAYUVK010000103.1:0-5405 GCA_964448105.1 uncultured Ignavibacteriaceae bacterium | reverse complement strand
TTTTCTGCATTTCAATTGATATATCCGATTGCTTACGTAAAGCCTTTGAAACTGTTGAAGGATCAACTCCAATCTCTTTCGCAATATCTTTTATAGTTATTTTCTTTTTCATTTTAATCCTACAACGGGAATTTATTCTTTGGTTTTATTCATCCAGCTTGGAGCAGATACAAACCAAATAATTGTACCTATAAATGAAAGCATTTTACTGGAATCTAATGATATATTTCCCGTAAAAACAAAGAATGACGGAATAAGAGTAAGCCCTAAGCTCATATATGAGATAATTTTTACTAAAAGTTTCATGCTAAAGTCTCCATTGGTTTTCCAACCTTTTGTTGAACAACTTTACTTGATATAATGTACACTAGTGATGCGACGAACCAACCGGGTAAACCTAAGAAGAATACTTCAACTCCAAAATAAATATTAAAAAATAATGCAGATAATAATGCTAGTACCCAACTTATTGCTGCAGAAGGATTAAAATCTCGCTTAAAGAATTCTGCAAAATTTGATTTTAGATTTAATTTTGGAAGTACATAGACATCCATCATAATAATAGCACCCATAGGCATTAATAGTAATCCGTATAATGCAACAAATTCTAAAAGTTTCATAACTAAAGCCGGAAATAATGCGGCAGTGGTAGTTATAGCTCCAACTACTGCTGTAACCTTCCATGTTTTCCATTTCGGTTTAATTGCCTGTAAAGCTAAACCTGCTCTATATATAGTAGGATTGGCAGTAGTCCACCCCGCAACTATAACGCAAATAGCACCTGCTATTCCTGCAGCCCTATAAGCAATCGGACCGGGAGCAAATTGCATACTGTTACTGGTTTCGCGCAGAAACAACGCGTACAAAATTCCTGAAGCAATCCAGGCAATAAAATGGCCTACATACATTCCGGAAGCAGGTGAAAACCCGTGATACCATTTTTTTGCATATCTTAATATCGATAGATCGGCCATACCAATGTGCATAGCCATATTTACAAACCATGCAAAAAACAATACGTGCCAAAAAGTGAATTGACTTTGACCGGGAAGAGCTTTGCCGGTCCAAATTTTTGTTTTTGCAATCTCCCAAAAGTTTGATAATGACGTAACCCCCAAATCAGGTAAAACAGCTACCGCAGCAGCAATGAATACCAATATCATCCATGGAGCTGCAATATTAGCAAATTTTGAAACCTGATTATATCCGAACATGGCTACTAAAGTAGTTACAATTCCTACCAGCAATACTATAATTATCCATTCAAAGCTATTGGGCAACCATTGATTCAAAGAAGGCATTCCCAGATGAAAAGGTATCCCTACAGCAGTAGCTGAAACTGCAATCATAGAACCGGCTAAAAAGCAGAACATTAATGCATTCACAGAATTATAGACGGAAGTTAATTTTATTCCGCAAATTTTTTCAAGCATATAATAGAGAGTAAATCGAAATTTAGTAGCAATCGGTGCACAAATGAATGCCCAGCTTAAAACTGCAAGTAAATCGCCAATTAATAATCCAAAAATTAAATCACTTGCCGTAACTCCATGAGCTACGAACAAGGGACCAATAACAAATTCTGTCCCAGCTGTATGTTCGCCAACGTACATCCCGATAAAACTTCCCCAACCTTTCCATTGCGATTCGGGCACAGGACTTTGTTCATATTCCTCCACGGAGTTCAATTGTGATAACAATTTTTCTTTGAACATTTTAACTCCTTGATTGCAGCATTGAATTTATAATTTAATTATTTCTCTCTTTTTCTATTTTATCCTGATACCCGCTCTGCACAAAAGCTTTAATTGGATCAATCGGTAATTTTTTATTATTCCTTGCTTCATAAACTATTGGTCTCACATCAGCATGAATCAAAGCATTATTAAAAAATCTATTCGCTAAAATTATTTTATCTTCTTTTTGATATTCCATTAGTTCTTTTTGATCAACTAGCATTGCTTTTGCTAATGATATTTGTAATGAATCTATTGAATGTATAATCGCTTGAATTCTATTCTCTCTACTACTACATTGATCAATCATTAAATCCCACTTGTTTTGACCGAAAATGGCATCACCTTTTACTAACTCGTAGAATATTCTTGCAATTTCCGGATTTGGTTCTACTGAGTGATCATCATCCGCAGCATATCTTGTATTAAAATGAAATCCACCGTGAATTTTGTTGTTAATCAATCTTGCAACAATCTGTTCTATATTTGTTGAATGGTAATGGTGCCCCATATCTATCAGAACGCCCGCATTTGGTCCGTAACTTTGTGCCATCATTAATGCACTACCCCAATCAGCTAAAACCGTACTGTAAGTTCCTGGTTCAAATACTTTATATTCAATTAAAACTCTTACTGATTTAGATACATTTTCTGAAATAATTTTTAATGAATCAATTGTGTTTGATGTGAGTTTATCTAATTCCAATTGACCTGGATAATTAGAACCATCGGGAAGCCAGAGAGTTAAAAGTTTATTTGATAATTCCTCAGCTATTTTCCCGGAAAGAATTGTTTGTTCAATATATCTTTCTCTAACCTTTTCATCATAAGAACTTAAACTTCCGGTATGAGAGCCTGTCAGAAAATAAGTTGGATTTATTGAGCCCAACTTTAGTCCTCTCGATTCAGCAGCTTTTTTTACTCCAACAGCAATGTCATAAGATCCCTCCAGATCATCATTGGAAAAATCCCATAATGTATGTGTTGCGATTTGTTCGGAAGCTCCAGTCAATTCATTAACTAAAGCTGCATCGTCTAATTTTTCAAAAATATTTGTTGCGAATCCGGGAGGCATATAGTCACCAAATCTTCCTCCACCGAATTCACCAAAAATCCAACTGGGAACTTCAACCTGAAATTTTTCAACGGCTTCTACTGCAGCATAAACTCTTTCAGTTCCAAATTCATTTTTAAGATTCACTAATAATTCACTTAATTTTTGCGTATCCATTTTTTCCTCATCCTTACGGACAAAAATTTTATAGAAGAATAATATTTAAATACTGCTTCGCCACATGAGTCACATAGATTTGTTTTTAAGATATATTTTTAAATAAAAGCATCCCGAAGAGAAAAACTATTAGGATTTTTAGTTTTTCCTTCATATAATCTACAAGATATCTGTATCTGGATTAACCTCCCTCTGCACGCCGTTTACTCAAAGGTTTTCGAAAACCTTTGAGTAAAGGTAAAATAAAAAAATATTTTTTGCAAGGTCTAGCTTAAATATTTTTAGTGTTCTGACAAAAAACTACATTAAATAAGATATTTGCAGTACCGCAAACTCAGCATTATCAAACCATTGGTGATATTTCTGTAATGCCGGCTCCCATTCCCCTAACTCCGGGGTTAAAAGAAGAAATACCAGGGATTGAATACATAACAAGATACGAACCGTACCTTGTTAAAAAGAAAATAACTTATAATGATAGGACATTTAATCAGCAGGTTAATTTTGCTGATTCCGATTTCTTGAAAATATTTAGTTTTGATTTTATAGAAGGAGACTATTCGATTTCCTAATTCTATCCAACACTTCAGGAAAGACATGTTTATGAAGAATGATATAACGTTCCTTATATTCAGGCCTAATCTTTATTAAACTTCCTAATCGCTTAGTTACTTTTTCCTGATTCATTTTAGCATCATTTGGATTTTTTTCAATCTTTTTGACAATAGTAAGAAATGATAATGATAAGAATAACATGAAGATTAAGATTACTTTATTTTACACCTCAATTCATCCTATTAATTTGAATATAATTTCATTAATATATTACTCCACATTTACTGATCTTTAGGTCCATACAGTTTTCGGGGAAAGGATAAAGATACGAGTTCTCTTCCTTTCTCAAGAGATTCAATTTTACCTTTGGTAATTGCTTGAATAATTATATTTCCGATAGCAGTCGCTTCAATAGGTCCGGCAATAATTTGTTTTCCTGTTGCATCTGCGGCCAATTGATTTAAAAATTCATTTTGTGAACCGCCTCCAACAATATGGAGTTTATTAATCTTCTTCTTCGAAACTTTTTCAATCTCCTCCAAAACAGTTTTATATTTTAAGGCAAGACTTTCCAGGATGGAACGGGAATATTCCCCTTTTGTTTTGGGTTTTTTTTGATCAGTCTTAATACAATATTCACTTATTGCTTCAATCATATCTGTAGGATTAACAAATAAATTATCATCGGGATTAATAATTGAGACAAAAGCTTCTGAATTTGCAGCCATATTAGTAATTTCCTCATAGCTAAAATATTCACCATTCTTTTCCCAGCTTTTTTTAATCTGTTGAAGTAGCCATAAACCACTTATATTTTTCAGAAATCGAATTTTACCATTAACACCACCTTCATTAGTATACTCTTTAAATTGCAAATCTATTATAGGTTTATCGGATTCTATCCCTAGTAATGACCATGTACCTGAACTTAGATATGCCCAGTCGTTAGCAACAGATGGAATTGCAGCAACTGCACTTGCAGTATCATGACAACCTACAGCAATTACATCAATATTATTTAATCCAGTTTCTGTTACAATTTCAGGAAGTAGTTTTCCAACTACTGTTCCAGGCTGTACAATAGGAGCCATAATATTAAGCGGCATGTTAAGACTACCAAAAATTTTCTCATCAAATTCTTTGGTTTTTACATTTAAAAATTGAGATGTCGATGCAATTGTATACTCAGATTTTTTTTCACCTGTTAATAAGAAGTTAAACAAATCCGGCATAAATAAAAGCTTATCACATTCCTTCAAAATCGATTCATTTGAAAGTTTTATGCTGTATAACTGATATAGGGAATTAATCTGCATAAACTGTACGGCGGTTCTTTTATAAATCTCATCACTTGAAATTATTTCAAAGACTTTTTTAGGTATTCCGTCAGTTCGGTTGTCCCTGTAGGTATGTGGCATCTCTAATAGTTGATTATTTTTTCCGATTAATCCGAAATCAACTCCCCATGTATCAATACCAATAGATTCAATATCTCTATGTCCTTTTTTTGCAGTAATAGACAAGCCGACTTTTATTTCATTAAATAAATACGGAACATCCCAGAACAAACTACCATTTTTAATAATTTGAGTGTTTGGAAAACGATGTACTTCTTCAATAGAAATTTTATCATATTGAAGAATACCAATAATTACCCTGCCGCTTTCGGCACCTAAATCAACAGCAAGAAATTTTGAAATAGACATTTGTCAGGTATATAAATAACATTTAATAAGTGTTTTACTTAGATTCCAAAAGCCAAAATAACATCGATATACCATTAGAAGCAAGATGCTTGATACTTAATACTAAATTCTTTTCCAGTATCGAAGATTGAGTAGTTTAAAAGTAATCTTATTTTAATTATATTTATTATAAATTGG
>CAYUVK010000102.1:0-18772 GCA_964448105.1 uncultured Ignavibacteriaceae bacterium | reverse complement strand
ATGCCTTTTACTATACTTTTTTAACTACTTATTTTGCTATATCGGATTTGAGGTCTAAAAAATAACGGTCAAATATTGTTGGAAATTTAAGTAATTATGTATATTTTTATTGTTTTAAATGCGGAAAAATCAAAATATTATATTATAAATTTTCGAAGCAATAAAAACATAGCCTAATTTCGGTATATGGATAAAATAAAAATCACATTCCCTAATGGCAGTACTCAAGAGTTTGATAAAGGAATTACCGGATATCAAATTGCTGAATCTATCTCATCAAGATTAGCACAGGAAGCGCTGGTTATTGAGTTAAATGGTATTATTGAAGACTTAAATCTTCCTATTGACTTTAATGCTGCTATTAGAATTCTGACATTTGAAGATAAAGAAGGTAAAGAAGTATACTGGCATTCAACTTCTCATTTAATGGCACATGCTGTACATGATATTTACCCGGAAGCAAAGTTTGGTGTAGGGCCGGCAATCGAAAATGGCTTTTATTATGATGTAGATATTAATTCTCAGTTAAATGAAGAAGATCTGCAGAAGATTGAAGAAAGAATGTTAAAAATATCAAAAGAAGATAATAACTTTGTCAGGCAGGATCTTACTAAAAATGAAGCTATTAATTTCTTTGAGAAAAAAGGGGATAACTATAAACTGGAAATACTTTCTGAAATTGATGAGAATTCGGAAGGAGTCAGCATTTATAAGGAAGGCAGTTTTACTGATCTTTGCCGCGGTCCGCATCTTCCTTCCACAGGCAAAATAAAATATGTAAAGCTGCTGAATATATCTGGTTCATACTGGAGAGGTGATGAACATAACAAACAACTTCAGCGAATATATGGAATATCATTTCCCAAGAAGAAATTGCTGGATGAATATCTTCAAAAATTGGAAGAAGCAAAAAAAAGAGACCATAGAAGATTAGGTAAAGAATTAGAACTGTTTTTAATATCAAACAATATTGGCAGCGGGTTGCCGGTTTGGCTTCCCAAAGGGGCAATATTAAGAGAGACGTTGGAATGTTATCTAAGAGATGAGCAAAGAAAAAGAGGTTATCTTCCTGTAATTACTCCGCATATAGGAAATATAAATTTATATAAAACAAGCGGACATTATCCATATTATAAAGATAGCCAGTTTCCTCCAATTCAGCTTGAGGAGGGTAAAGAAGAATATTTGCTGAGACCTATGAACTGTCCGCATCATTTTCAGATTTATCTTTCTAAGCCGAGAAGTTATAGGGATTTACCGATAAGATATGCCGAATTTGGAACTGTCTATCGATATGAACAGTCCGGCGAATTAAACGGATTAACAAGAGTAAGATCGTTTTCAATTGATGATTCTCATATTTTCGTTCGCCAGGATCAGTTAAAGGATGAAGTTTGTGATGTAATTGATTTAATTCAGACTATATTTTCGCAAATGGGCTTCACTGATTTTGAATCCCAATTATCTTTTAGAGATGATAATGTTGATAAGTACGGCGGAGAAATTGAATTGTGGGATAAGGCTCAGAAGGAAATAAGAGAAGCTGCCGATCAGATGAAATTAAAGTATCATGTTGAAGAAGGTGAAGCTGCTTTTTACGGACCCAAAATTGATTTTATGGTTAAAGATGTATTAGGAAGAAAATGGCAGCTTGGTACTGTCCAGATAGATTATGTAATGCCGGAAAGATTTAACCTTGAATATACCGGGAGCGACGGACAAAAGCATAGACCCGTAGTAATCCATCGAGCGCCATTCGGATCCCTTGAAAGATTTATAGGTGTTTTAATCGAACATTATGCCGGAGAGTTCCCATTGTGGCTTGCTCCGGTTCAGGCTGTTATTCTTCCTGTATCTCAAAACTTTTTAGATTATGCTAAAAAAGTTGAAATTGAATTAAAGAATAATAATATTCGTGTCGAACTTGATGATAGGAATGAAAAAATTGGCTATAAAATAAGGGATTGGGAAACAAACAAAGTACCTTATATGCTAATACTTGGTGAAAAAGAACAAGCTGCAGGAAATATTTCTTTGAGAAAACATAAAAAAGGTGATGTGGGCAAGTTGTCTTTATCTGAATTTATTGATAATATAAAAGATGAAATTAAAAACAAAAAATAATAACAACAGAGAGGTAATCGATCGCTAAAGACAATATTAAAGTTAACGAAGAAATTAAAGCTTCCAAAGTAAGAGTTATAGATGTTGACGGATCACAAATCGGAATATATACTGCAAGGGATGCTTTAAGGTTAGCAAATGAAAGAGGACTTGATTTAGTTGAAATCGCTCCTCAGGCGCAACCACCTGTTTGTAAAATAATTGATCATGGTAAGTTTAAATACGAACAGCAAAAACGGGAAAAAATTCAGAGAAAAAATCAGCAAACATCAACACTTAAAGAGATTCGGCTTCATCCGAATACGGACGTTCATGATTTTGAATTTAAAGCTAGGCATGCCGTAGATTTTCTGGAGGAAGGAAATAAGGTTAAAGTGGTAGTTATTTTTAAAGGCCGGGAAATGGCTTACACCGAACAGGGTGAAGATTTATTAAATCGGTTTATTGAAAGAACAGAAGATATTGCAAAAGTGGAATCCGAAATTAAAATGGAAGGAAGGAACATGAATTTAATTCTTGTTCCCGATAAATCTAAGAGTAAAAAGAAATAATAGGATTAAATTATGCCAAAAATGAAAAGCAACAAGGGTGCTAAAAAGACTTTTAAGAAAACTGCTTCTGGCAATTTCAAAAGAAAGAAAGCATATAAAAGTCATATTCTAACATCTAAGACTACAAAAAGAAAAAGAAATTTAAGACACGCTACTCTAGTATCTAAATCGGAAGAAAAGCGTGTACGGGTTATGGTTCAATAATTTAAGTTTATAAAGAAGGAAATAATATCATGCCGCGTTCAACAAATAGAGTAGCATCCCATCATAAAAGAAAAAAAATGCTTAAGCATGCAAAAGGATATTGGGGTGCAAGAAGTAAAGTATTTACGGTTGCAAAAAACCACGTAGAAAAAGGGTGGCTTCATGCTTACCGAGATAGAAAATTAAAAAAGAGAACATTTAGACAACTTTGGATTGTAAGAATAAATGCTGCCGCAAGAATAAATGGTACCACGTATTCAAAATTAATTCATTCTCTTAATTCCAAAGGTATAAATATTAATAGAAAAATTCTCGCAAGTTTAGCTGTTGAAAATCCTTTGGCTTTTACCGAGTTAGTCAATTTTTCAGTTAATTAATTTTTTACCCTCTTTAATAAAAATTTATTTTTTATTTTAAAGAGGGTATTATTTTAAATTTTCGTATCATTCTTATGCTTGATGAACAAATAAATAATATTAAAATATCTTTTGAAAGCGATATTGAGAAAGTAAAAAATTCAAAGCAGCTTGAAGATGCCAGAATTAAATATCTTAGCAGGAATGGATTAATTGCAAATCTATTTGAAGAATTAAAAACCGTCCCAAAAGAAGATAAGCCCTTATTGGGAAAAGAACTTAATTTTCTTAGGGCATCCGTTACTGACAAATTTAATTCTATAAGGAAAAAGCTCGAATCTAATTCAGTTTCTGCAGAGGGTGAAATTGATCTGACTTTGCCAGGTACTCCGGTACAAATCGGAAGAAAACATCTCTTAACTCAAACCCTAGATGAAATAAGATCAATTTTTAAAGGAATGGGCTTTTCAGTTTCTGAAGGGCCTGAAATTGAATCCGATTATAACAATTTTGAAGCTTTAAATTTCCCACATGATCACCCTGCAAGAGACATGCAGGATACATTTTTCTTAAGCAAAGATTTTCTTCTTCGTACTCATACTTCGCCTGTTCAAATCAGGGTAATGGAAAATCATCAACCGCCGGTGAGAGTTATTATGCCCGGCAGGTGTTATAGAAACGAAGCAATAAGTTCAAGAAGCTTTTGTATGTTTCATCAGGTTGAAGGGCTTTATGTTGATACAGATGTGACTTTCAGTGAGTTAAAAGGTACATTGGTTGGTTTTGCAAAACAGTTTTACGGTGAAAATATAAAGTACAGGTTCCGTCCAAGCTTTTTCCCTTTTACCGAACCAAGCGCAGAAATGGATATTACGTGTTTTCTATGCAGCGGTAAAGGTTGCAGGGTTTGTAAAATGTCCGGTTGGCTGGAAATCTTGGGTTGCGGGATGGTTGATCCAAATGTATTTAAATATGTTGGATATGATTCAGAAAAATATACAGGCTATGCTTTTGGAATGGGAATAGAAAGAATTGGATTGTTAAAATATAATATTCCCGATATTAGAATTTATTTTGAGAATGATTTGCGGTTCTTAAAGCAATTCTAATTTCAAGATTACAGGATTACAAAATTACAAGATTAATAAACTTGAACTTCATTAGGGAGCTATTGAGTTGAAAATATCCTTAAACTGGTTAAAAGATTATATTGATTTATCCGGAATAGCCGTTTCTGAAATAGCTGATAAATTAACTATGTCTGGGCTTGAAGTTGAAGATGTAATCAACCAGAATGAAATTTATAAAGATTTTATAGTTGGATATGTAAAAGAAAAGAAAAAACATCCGAATGCCGATAAATTATCTCTTTGTACTGTTTCTGCTGGTAAAGATGATTATCAAGTAATTTGCGGTGCTCCAAATGTAGCGGCCGAACAAAAAGTTGTTTTTGCTCCTATCGGTACAATCATACCAAAAGGAAATTTTAAAATTGGTAAAGCAAAAATTCGCGGGGTGGAATCTTTTGGAATGATCTGTTCCGAAGCTGAATTAGAACTGAGTGAAGATCATTCCGGTATAATGGTTCTTACTGATGGTGTAAAAGAAGGAACTCCAATTACAGAAGCCTTGAATTTAAATGATGTTATTTTTGAAATCGGAATAACGCCAAACCGTCCGGATGCATTATCACATATTGGTGTTGCAAGAGATCTTGCTGCAATATTTAGTCTGGAATTAAAAATTCCTTCAATTGAAATTAAGGAGGAAGCCGAAGATGTTAGTAAATATGCAAAGGTAGAAATAATTGATAAAATTAATTGTCCGAGATATTCTTCGAAAATTGTTACCGGTGTTACTATCAATGATTCTCCGGAATGGTTAAAAACAAGATTAAAAAATATTGGGCTACGACCTATTAATAATGTTGTCGATGTTTCAAACTATGTAATGTATGAAACAGGGCAGCCGCTCCATGCGTTTGATTTAGATAATCTGAATGGGAAAAAAATAGTAGTACAAAGCACTACAAAAGAAACTGCTTTTGTTACTCTCGATTCTAAAGAAAGAAAACTTCCTGCCGAAACTTTAATGATTTGTGATGCGGAAAAAGATGTTGCAATTGCAGGTGTAATGGGCGGAGAAAATTCCGAAGTAGGTAATGAAACAAAAAATATTTTAATTGAGAGTGCTTACTTTAATCCATCAAGCGTCCGTAAGACATCAAAAATAATCGGTTTAAGTACGGAAGCTTCTTATAGGTTTGAAAGGGGAATAGATCCTAATAGTACTGATTTTTCAGCAAAGAGGGCTGCTAAATTAATTTCGGAATTAAGCGGCGGTAAAATTGCTAAAGGTATTATTGATGCTTATCCTGATAAAATTGAGAGAACGGAAGTTCGAATCCGTTTTGCAAGAGTTAATAAAATTTTAGGCTTTGAAATTTCAAAGGATACTATTCTTGAAGTTCTGAAAAAATTAGGAATGAAAACAATTTTTGAATCTGAAGAAGAGCTTCATGTTTCGGTTCCTACTTTTCGGCCTGATATTGAAAGGGAAATCGATTTAATTGAAGAAATCGCAAGAATAAATGGATATGATAATATTCCAACACAAGATAAAATATCAATTACATTGGATGAAAAAATTGATGAAGCCGGACCGATTGATAAAATACGCGATATCTCTCTTTCATTAGGTTTTTTTGAAATTATAAATAATCCTTTACAAAGTGAAAAGCTATCTCTACTTACAGGCAATCCTATTAAAATACTTAATCCGCAAAGCTTAGATATGGCTTTCTTAAGAACTTCTTTAATTCCCGGTGGATTAGAAACTATTTCCCGCAATATTAAAGTCGGAGAAAAGAATCTCTCTTTATTCGAAATAGGGCATGTGTTTAACAAAAAAGAAAATAATGAAATAAAAAGTTTTGATGATTTCTCGGAAGACAATAAAATAATATTTCTGATATCGGGATTAACTAGTAAAAAAGAATGGAATCAGCCTGAAATTGAAGTTAATTTTTATGACCTTAAAGGAAAATTAAACCAGTTCGAATATAACTTTTTGCTTGACAATGTTTTAAATGATTCATATTATCACGGTGGTGATAGAATTTTTGATTATAAATATGTCAAAAGTTATAAAAATACGGTTATTGGTTCTGGTGGGAAATTAAAAAAAGAAGTTCTTAAGCAATTTGATATTGAACAGGATGTTTTCTGCTTTGAGTATAATATCGAGTTGCTAAAGCAAATTCCTGGGAAAGTTAAGGCTTTCAAAGAGCCCAACAAATTCCCTAAAGTTTATAGAGATTTTGCTTTTATATTTGATAAAAAGGTAAAATATTCCGATGTTAGAATGTTCATAAAAGAAAAAGGTGCGGAAATTTTAAAATCCGTTGAAATTTTCGATCTTTTTGAAAGTGAAAAATTAGGTGAAGATAAGAAAAGTATGGCATTTTCTTTGGAATATTATTCAAATGAAAGAACTTTAACTGAAGAGGAAGTTGAAAAAGATTTTACGGATCTTATTTCACAAATTGAAAAGAAATTTGACGCAAGTTTAAGAGGAAATTAATTGCCTGATTTAACTAAATATGATGTTCTCTTAAAAGATCTTGAAAAAATTGAAACACAAGTTTCAATTTTAAAACATAATAATCAGGATGCAATTAAAAGAAATAAAGAACTTGAGAATATGTTATCTTCATATACAAAAGAAAATCTGGTTCTGCAGAAGAAAATAGAAAATATGCAGAATGAGATCAAAAAACTTCAGAATGATTCTGAAAATGATATGATAAATTCATTAAATTTAAAGGAGCGCGAAACATTAAAAGTTAAATTAAAAGATTTAATTTCAAGAATAGATTATCACCTGTCGGCAGACAGGCAAATTTAAGTTCTTAATTTTACTGGTCGTATGATGGAAATGGTATAATGGCGGACAAAAAGAAGCTTAAAATAAAAATATTTGAAAAAGAATATTCTTTGCTGGTAGAAAATGAAGAAATAGCCAAAGAATTAGCTATTTATGTTAATAAAGTAATGGAAGAGACAAAAGAGGAACTTCCGGATCAGCCAGCTCAAACTATCGCGATTATTGCTTGTTTAAATATAGCATATGATTTATTTCTGGAAAAAAATAAAAATAGAGAATTTGTTATTCAAGCCGCGGATAAGATTAAAAAGCTAAAGCTTCTGTTAAACGATCCAGCAGTACCAGACCCATCTTAAAAACTTATTGTACCGCTCCGTCAGCTCAACAATATGAAAAACTAACACCAATTCATAGGGAGTTTGACTTACGGCGTCTATTGCAGGCCTCAACCCGGTTCTGCCGGGATTTTCGAACTGACCTTTGAGTCAGAGAAATTCGAAACAGTGGAAGCAAAAAGCGTTCGAGCTGATTCCCAAAACTGATGAAAATAGGGTTTTTCCTATTAATCAGTGCTGGCGGAGATGGTATTAATTATAACCCCGCATTGGAGGAAGTATGAATATAAATATGGATATTTTATTTCTTATACCAATGGTGATTATCCTCGTTGCTTTGTTTTTTTATATCGGATGGGTTTTTAATTCGAAGGTTGGGAAAAAAAGTATAGTTTCGGCTGAAGAACGGGCTAAGCAAATTATTAGTGATGCACAAAAAGAAGCAAATAACTTAAAGAGAGAAAAATTACTAGAGGTAAAAGACGAATGGTACAAAAAGAAAGTTGATTTTGATAACGAAGTAAATCAAAAGAAACAAAAGTTTAATAATTTAGAAAAACAGTTAGGTGTTCGTGAAGAAAATATTGAAAAGAAATTTGAACTTGTTCTGAAAAAAGAAAAGGAAAATAAACAGTCTGAAAAAGATTTACTGAATCTGAAAAAAGAATATGAATCAAAAAGTTTAGAAGTAAAAAAACTAGAAGAAGAACAAAACTTAAGGCTTGAAAAAATTTCAGGTTTAACTACCTCGGAAGCAAAAAAAATGCTTATGGAAAACCTTATGAATCAAGCCAGAGTTGATAGTGCTCAAAGAGTAAAGGAAATTCACGATCAAGCTAAAGTTGATGCTAAAAGAGACGCACAAAAAATAATTGTTCAAGCCATCCAAAGAAGTGCTGCTGATTATGCAATAGAAACGACTGTTTCTGTTGTTCAAATCCAGAATGACGAAATGAAAGGAAGAATAATTGGAAAAGAGGGGAGAAATATCCGTTCTTTTGAAGCTGTAACCGGCGTAGATGTTATTGTTGATGATACACCGGAAGCGGTTATTCTTTCATCTTTCGATCAATTCAGAAGAGAAGTTGCCAGAGTTTCCTTAGAACGACTTATTGCAGACGGAAGAATTCATCCTGCTAGAATTGAAGAGGTTGTAGAAAAGGTTAAGCAGGAACTTGAAGAAGAGATGGTTCGTGAGGGAGAAAATACCATAATGCAGCTTGGTTTGCACAATATGCATAGTGAATTGATTAAACATATCGGTAAAATGAAATATCGATCGAGCTATGGTCAGAATTTACTCCAGCATAGTATCGAAGTTGCATATCTTACAGGGATAATGGCTGCTGAAGTGGGTTTGGATCCAATTTTAGCAAAAAGAGCCGGTTTGCTTCACGATATAGGTAAAACAGTGGATAAAAGTGTCGAAGGTCCGCATGCTTTACTTGGTTACCATCTTACAAAAAAATATAGAGAACATCCGATTGTTGTAAATGCAGTTGGTTCACATCATGAAGATATTGAAATGGAACACCCGATTGCCCCTCTTGTACAAGCTGCAGACGCAGTTAGCGGTGCAAGACCCGGTGCAAGAAGAGAACCTCTTGAAGGTTACGTTAAAAGATTGGAAACCTTAGAAGCGCTTGCTAAATCATTTGAAGGTGTCGCTAAAACTTATGCAATACAAGCTGGAAGAGAAATTAGAGTAGTCGTTGAACATGATAAAATTGATGATCTGGTTGCAGATAAATTAGCGCACGATATTGCTTCTAAGATTGAAGGTGAAATGGAATACCCGGGACAAATAAAAGTAACTGTAATTCGCGAAGTCAGAAAAATTGGTTATGCACGATAATGAATGCGGACTTTATAATCCTTCATTTCCAATTTTTTATTTGGTATGAAAATTAAGAAAATAAAAGCTGCAATTACCGGAGGAATAGGATCCGGTAAATCTACTTTCGCAAATTTTATCTCCGGTAAAGGTTATCCTGTTATTAATGTTGATGAGGTGTCGAAGCAAATACTGGTTTCAGATAAAGAAGTTAAGCTAAAAGTTCAAAAAGAATTCGGGAAAGAATCTTTTATAAACGGGGAAATAAACAAGAAATTCTTATCAGAAAGAATTTTCTCAAACCCGCAGAATGTTATTAAAATAAATTCAATTATACACCCAAAAGTTATTGAAAAAGTTAATATTTTAATCTCTGAAAAATTAAATAGCTTCGATTTAGTGTTTGCCGAAGCTGCATTGATTTATGAAGCTGAAATGGAAAAGTATTTTGATTATGTTATTCTTATAACTGCTGAAGAAAAATTAAGGTTAAAAAGAAAAGTTGAATTTGATAATTTTTCCGAAGAACAATTTTTAAAGAGAAACGAAAATCAAATTCCTGATACTGAAAAAAGAAAACAAGCTGATTTTATTTTTGAGAATAATGGAAGCCTGGATGATTTAAAAAAGAAAGCGGATTTATTAATTACTGTTTTAAAAGGTATTTAATGGAACACGGATTGAACTGATGCGGCGGATTTTAACAGATCGGAAATAATCCGCCTTAATCAATCTAATCCGTCAAATCCGTGTTCTATTGTATTGAGAAAAAAAAATTAATAATTAATATTAAATAAAATGAAAAAAGTAGCATTCCAAGGCGAACATGGTGCATTCAGTGAAATTGCTTCTAAATTTTATTTTGGTGAAGAAGTAACTAATGTGCCGTCATATTCCTTCGATGAAGTTTTTTCAAATGTAAAAAACAGAAAAGTTGATTTTGGAATTGTTCCTATTGAAAATACGCTGTATGGTAGTGTGTTTGAGACTTATGATTTATTATTAAAATATTCTTTGACCATTGTCGGTGAACTAAATTTACAGATTAATCATCATTTAATCGCACAAAAAAAATACAAACTTCAAGAGATTAAAAGAATTTATTCCCATCCTCAGGCCTTAGGACAGTGCTCCGAATTTCTAAAGAGATTTAAAAGGACTCATATAACCCCGGCATATGATACTGCGGGTGCCGCAATACTGGCTCTTGAAAATAAAACAGAACCCTCGGCTGCTATTGCAAGTATCGAAGCGGCAGAATTCTACAATCTTGAAGTATTGGAAAGCAATATTCAAAACAACAAAGAAAATTATACAAGGTTCCTAGTTATTAGTCAGAAAAAAAGCAGTTTAAAGATCAAAAATCCTAAGACTTCAATATGTTTTGAATTAAAGAGTATACCGGGAGCATTATTCAAAGCGCTAAGCGTATTTGCTCTTAGAGATATTGATTTGGTGAAAATTGAATCGCGTCCGATTCCGCAAAAGCCTTTTCAATATACTTTTTATGTTGATCTTCTTGGAAATCTTGAGGATGAAAGGATTGTTTTAGCAATTAATAATCTTGCGGAAATTTCGAATAATATTAGAAAGTTTGGAACATATAATATAGGGGAGACTTTTAGCAGTTAGGTTTTTATTAATCCAAAAGATTAATAAAAATTTTTAGAACACTTACTTACAAAGGAAGTTTAAATTGACCTTAATAAATGATGCAATAGTCTCTGCCGTAAAAATAATGCCTAAGCCGGTGGTTGGAATTTTTTCAAAAAAATATATTGCCGGTGAAAAACTTGAAGATGCAGTTAATCTTGTTAAGCAGTTAAATTCTAAAGGAATTTATGCTACGCTTGATGTGCTTGGCGAATCAATAAAAAATAAAGACGAAGCATCTGAAGCAAAAAATAAATGTTTAATTGTACTTGATGTTATAATTGAAAATAACTTGATGGCAAATTTATCAATTAAACCTACTCAAATGGGTTTAAGTATTGATGAAGATTTTGCCTATGAACAGGTTTATCAATTAGTTGAAAAAGCAAAAAAGATTAATAATTTTGTCCGGATCGATATGGAAGATTCACCATATACCGATAAGACTATCAGGTTATTTCAAAGGTTAAAAGAACATTTCGATAATGTCGGTCTGGTTTTGCAGGCATATTTAAAAAGAACATTTGATGATGCTGTTATATTGAATAAGCTGAATACGAATTACCGCTTGTGTAAAGGAATTTATATTGAGCCGTCTTCAATCGCATACAAAAATAAGCAGAAAATAAGAGACAGTTATCTTGAAACATTGCAGGTGATTTTAAAATCTGGCAATTATGTCGGTATTGCTACTCATGATGAATTTTTAATTAATGAATCTTATAGGATGATTAAAGAGTTAAATATTCCAAAAGAGAAATTTGAGTTTCAAATGCTTTTAGGCGTGAGAGAAGATTTACGTGATAAAATTAATGCAGATGGATATAAAATCAGAATTTATGTCCCCTTTGGTGAAGATTGGTATGCATATTCGATTAGAAGATTGAAAGAAAATCCGCAAATTGCAGGTTATATTTTGAAGAATATTTTTTCATTTAAAAATGTTAATTCACATTAATGAATGTTTTAGGAATTGAAAGTTCGTGCGATGAAACTTCTGTTGCAATTATTTCAGAGAATAAATTATCTTCAAACTTAATTTCTTCCCAGGATTTTCATTCAAAATACGGAGGTGTAGTTCCAGAACTTTCCAGTAGAGCCCATCTTCAAATAGTTATCCCATTAGTAAAAGATGCATTGAAAAAATCAGCTTTGGGGCTAAAGGATATTGATTTAATATGTGCTACTGCCGGTCCCGGATTAATCGGTGCTTTGCTGGTAGGATTAATTTTTGCAAAAGGTTTAGCTTACTCACTCAACAAACCGTTTATAGGAGTTAATCATATCGAAGGGCACATCTATTCGGGGTTTTTAATGGAAGAAAAACCTGAGTTTCCATATTTGGCTTTAGTTGTATCCGGCGGTCATACTTTGCTGCTGTTAGTTAATAATCATACAGAAATTAAAAAATTAGGAACAACTGTTGATGATGCTGCAGGTGAAGCATTTGATAAAGTTGCAAAAATGTTGGGACTTGGTTATCCCGGCGGACCTAAAATTCATGAATATTCTAAAAAAGGTGACAAAGAGAAAATAAATTTCCCGGTTTCACAATTAGATAATCCATATAATTTTTCTTTTAGCGGACTAAAAACAGCGGTATTGAGATACGTGAAAAAACATTATCATGATGGAAAAGAAATTCCTGAACAACATATTAATGATATTGCAGCTTCTTTTCAAAATGCTGTTATAAAACCTTTAATTGCAAATACTGAAAAAGCTCTAATGGAGCACAATGTTAATTCTTTATCTCTTGTTGGGGGTGTCGCAGCAAACTCCGCTTTAAGGGAATCATTTATTGAATTATCGAAGAAGTATAATAAAAAGGTTATAATCCCCAGGTTTGAATTTTGCGGGGACAATGCTGCAATGATCGCTTTCAGGGGATTAAAGTTATTTGAAGCAGGGGAGAGGCATAATCTAAATTATAGTCCTTTCCCGGCTTTATCTTCCGAAAATTTTACTTGAAAAAATCTTCAACAGGAATAATAATTTTCTTATCTTTTATTAATGGAAAATATTATTAAAAAAATTGAAAACGAACTTAATTCTTTATCTGTTGATGAACGGGAAGAGATTCTCAAAAAATTAAGAAATGAAATTGATGGAATCGATAGACAAATAGTTCCATTGCTAAGTAAAAGAACTTTGCTTTCAGTTCTTATCGGAAGAGTAAAACGATCAATGAATCTTCCGACTTATTCTCCCGAAAGGGAAAAAGAAATAAGTAAAAAGATTAGTTTATATGCTGAAGAACCTTTAAGACCGGAAGCTTTGCTAAGGATTTATGAAAGAATACTTGATGAATCACGTGCAATTCAGAGAGAAGAGAAAAACAAAGGAAATATTTTTAGAATTTCAACTTCAAAAATGAAAAAAAGTTTGAAAAATCTTTTTACAAAAAAAGAACTATTTATAATTGTTATCTTTTTTTTTGTAGTAATGGGATGGTTTTATTATGTTTTTTTTACTCCTAATTATTATTTGGGGAAATCCCCGGTTCGTTTTGAGATTGCAAAAGGCGAAAGTTTAGATCAGGTAACTGACCAGCTTTATGAGCAGGGGATAATCCCGAATAAAACCAATATGAAAATTGCTGCTTTTATTTATGGGGCTGAAAAAAAAATAAGAGCAGGCAGATTTGAAATTCCAAATGGATTAAGCTATTTAGATTTAATAGAATTGTTTTTATATGGTAAAGCAGATTTTTTAGTTAATGTAAAGCTTTATGATGGCTCAAGAATAAAATCTATGGCTGCAACTTTAAAGGTAAGTGCTTTTATTGATTCTGCTTCCTTTGTTGATGAATGTAATGACAGAAATTTTATTGATTCATTAGGTTTGGATTATCCGACAATAGAAGGGTATCTTTTACCGCAGCAATATTCTATTTATGAAAGAAGCTCTCCAAGAGAAGTTATCGGAATAATCTATAGAGGATTTAAAAAGTTCTTTAATGATTCTCTAAAAAACAGGGCAAAGGAATTGGGATATTCAGTTCATAATATCGTAACACTTGCTTCAATTATTGAGGGCGAAACAAAGAAAAAAGAAGAGATGCCGGTAATTGCTGAAGTTTACTATAACCGTTTGAAACGGGGAATGAAGCTTGAAGCTGATCCGACTATTCAATATCTTATTGAAGGGAAGTGGAGAAGATTGTTATACCAGGATTTAAAAACCAAAAATCCTTATAATACTTATATGTATTATGGACTTCCACCCGGGCCTATAAATAATCCCGGGAAGCCGGCATTGGTTGCTGCACTTTATCCTGATAATAATAATTATCTTTATTTTGTTGCTGACGGGAATGGAGGTCACAAGTTTTCCCGGACTTATTCGGAACATTTAAAAAATGTTAGAGAATATAGAAGATGGCTTCAGGCGCAAGAAAACAAATAAAAAATCTTTTATTATTATTTACAGGATTGATCTTATCATACTGTGCTAATCAATTACCGCCGGGTGGTGGTGAAATTGATAGAATCCCTCCCAAAATAATTAATGTTTATCCTGCAAACGGTACCACGAATTTTAAAGATAACTATTTTGAATTGGAATTTTCAGAATATGTTGAAAGGCGATCACTTCAAGATGCAATTTTTATTTCCCCGGCAATCGAGGGTACATTAAATTTAGATTGGAGCGGAAAATCGGTTAAAGTTAATTTCCCATCTGAATTAAAAAGCAATACAACATATGTTGTTACTATAGGAACAGATGTTGTCGATTATAATAATAAAAATAGAATGGCTGAATCTTTTAATTTTACATTTTCAACAGGAAATGAAATTGATAAAAGAATAATTTCCGGCAAAGTGTATAATGAAAAACCTGCGGGAATTATGATTTTTGCTTATAAGTTAGATTCCGATACAGCCAATCCATTTTCTCATAAACCGGGTTTTATTTCCCAGACAGGCAATGATGGATCATTTAAATTGCTTGGTTTGGCGGGGGGAACATACCGGGTTTTTGCCGTTAAAGATGAATACAGAGACCTGCTTTTTCAACCCGAACAGGATTTAATAGGAATGCCTTACAAAGATATTTCATTTGCCAAAGATGATACATTGTTTAGCTCTTTAAATTTTTTCCTGACAAAGGTCGATACAATTAAACCGCAATTTATTAGTGCATCAATGACCGATCGTTTTCATATCCTAATAAATTATACTGAAGAAGTGGACACTTCCGTTATAAAAGCTAAAAACTTTTTTATTTATGATTCAACTGATAATAGAAAATACATTCCGGTTTACGCTTATAAAGGAAATACAAAGCAGACGGAGATGGTTTTAGTAGATACTTCTAATTTCCCGGTAAATCATGAAGTTTACCTTTTTGCAGATTCTATTAAAGATTTATCTGGGAATGTTTTTATTAATGATAACACTCAAATTAATTTAAGTGAAAAACCTGACACGACTAAGTTAAATATTTATAAAACAGAGCCTCAAAATAATTCAAGGAATATAGATTTTATTAGTCCGCAGTTTATCTTTTATTTAAATGACGCTTTTAATACATACTCACTTAACCGGGATGTAATTTTTCATGATACTTTGGGAAGAAGAATTCCATTTAAAATAAAAGTTATCGATGATGCATCCTTCAGGGTATTGCCGGATAAGAGGTTAGAGCCTGCTAAAGATTATTTGATAAAAGTTGAACTTGCAAAATTTAAAGATGCCGCCGACAATATTACCGATACTACAATTACTTTTAAATTTAAAACTATAAGCGGTTTGGATTTTACGGGAATAACCGGACTTATTACTGATGTAGATTTAAATGAAAATCCTATCATTGTTCTTACAGGGATTGATAATTCAAAAACTATTTACTCTAAAAATTTAAACGGAAATAATAAATTTAATTTTGATCGAGTACAACCCGGGAAATATGTATTTTGGTGTTATCTTGATAATGACAGCAGCGGAACTTATTCATTTGGCTATCCGTTTCCATTTAAATCATCGGAAGAATTTTCTTTTTATCCGGATACTTTAAATCTTCGTGCAAGATGGGTCCAGACAGATGTTAATTTTAATTTCAAATAAAAAACTAAAAGTTTTAAATTGTATTAACAAGAGCAATTCTCGGATGTTTGAAACTTAATCATATAATCTTATGAAAATATTAGCAATTGAAAAGGAAGTTCCTGGTGTAAAGGAAGAACAATATGCTCCTCATTTACAGGCGGAAGCATTACATCCACGATAAATAGAGCACGGAGCATGTAGACAAAGAGGATGAGAGGAAATTCAATATCTGCTGTGAACATGAAAAAGCAGCTGCATTCTTTAAATATCTTTTTGTTTTTTAAAATCATGCAAAAAGACCTGTGGTATAATTCATGACTAATGTAAATAAATGATTTTACTTACTGAAAATATATCTTACGAAAAGTAGCTATTTATAAAGCTGCAAAATCCATAAATCATTTTTATATTTGTCGGATTGAAGGCACCGTTATTTTTACTCCTCTTTATAATATTCCGGTGGTGAGCTTAAACTTCAAATAATAATATATTATTATTTAGAGAAGTTTGTATGCCAAAATATCAATTCTGAATCGATATTAGTAATACGTAATAAATTCTTATTTTGAGGTGAATTTTCTCTTCAGTATTACTCTTCAATAACTAATTTGTAATATACAAATTTCTTATTTTATTCCTAATAATAATTAATATTTTATTGAAATATTATCAAAGTAGTATATCGTAAGTTACTTAAGTTCATAAATTATTTCCCCTTGTTTGATCGTGATGCAATTAAGATTTTCATTAATCTTATATACTATATCAGAATAATCGGTAGTATCGAAAACAGCAAAATCCGCAAATTTTCCAATTTCAATACTCCCAATTTTATGGTTCATCTTTAATGCTTTTGCGGCATTTATTGTAACTGCAGAAATTGTTTCTTCGATTGTCATATTCATTTTTAAAGCAGCAATACTCATAATAAAATGCAGATTAGAAATAGGAGATGTGCCCGGATTATAATCTGTTGATAAAGCTACAATTAAATTATTATCAATTAGTCTTCTTGCAGGAGCATGTTGATAGTTAAGAAAAAAAGAAACACCTGGCAGCAAAACACAAACAACATCTTTCCCTTTCAATAAATCAATTTGCTCCTCTTTAAAAACTTCAAGGTGATCTATACTAATTGCATTATGTTTTAAAGCGACCTCTACACCGCCGATATTATTAAACTGTTCTGTATGGATTCTTAAATCTAAACCTAACTCTTCTGCTTTAGAAAAAATCATATCAATTTCATTTGCAGAGAATGCAGTTGATTCACAAAAACCATCACAAAAATTTGCTAACCTATTTTCACTAATATAGGGGAGCATTTTATTGATTATTTCCTCAAGATATATTTCATGTTGAGCTTTATATTCGATTGGATATGTATGTGCTCCAAGAAAGGTAGGGACGATATCGATGGAGCAAGAATTTTTTAAATTATTTATAACCTTCAACAATTTTATTTCATTTTCAAAATCTAATCCATAACCGCTTTTTATTTCAAATGTGGTAACACCTTGCGAAATAAAGTAATTTATGGTTTTAAGAGTACTCTTATAAATCTCTTCAATGCTGCTGTTTCTTACCGATTTAACAGTGGTATTTATACCGCCGCCTTCATTAGCAATTTCCTCATACGATTTCCCGTTTAACCTTTCTTTGAATTCATTAGCCCGGCTGCCGGTAAATGCAGAATGAGTATGGCATTCAACTAATCCCGGTAATAATATTTTATTTTTTAAATCAATTATTTCGCCGGCTTTGTTTTTAATTTTTTCTGCTTCTAAATTAGTAACAATATCTTTTATTATTTTATCCTGGATTATAACAGAATGATTATACAAAACATTTATTTCTTTTAAAGAATTACCTCGTTTAAAATTTTCTCCATTTGTATCAACAGTTAAAATTTGTGAAGGATTTAAAAGAATTTTGATCATTAAGAATATAAAATAATGCTATACAATAATCTTTGGAATTTTGCAGTAATAAGATATCGGAATTATCTCTTAAATTTTTTCATTGACTAGCTTAATAAAATCCGTTATTCCGATACTCTATAATTCCATTTAATTTATAAACAGTTATTTACTATAAATATTTATTTTATCGTTAATAACTCTTGCTTCAGTATAGCCAATTTGATTTAATTTAAAGCTTAAATCTTTGGCTTCTGAAATCTTTAAAAAATCACCGACTTTTACTTTATAAAATGGAGGTTCAAAAGTAATATAAACGGCTTTTTGATTTGTTTGTAAGTATAATTTTGAACGTAGACTATCAGCTTCTTCAAGATTATCTGTTGAAAATACCTGGACTCTATAACCACTTACCTGGCTTACTATTTGAGGTGCCGAAGTATCATTGGCTGCTTTAGTCTCATAATTATACCAAACGTCAGGTTTTCCAGATGATTTAGCTGATTCCTTTTTCTCTTCAACGTTAAATGTTGCACGATATGGGATTAAATCAAAATTCTCTTTTTCCCCTTTTTTTTCAATAACTTCCTTTTTTTCTTCTTTATTTTCGTTTTTATCATATCTGCCTGCTGTTGATGCACTGCAGGAAATGAATAAAAGCGGGAATGAAAAGAATAAAATTAGCGGAATTATATAATTCTTCATTATTAATCCTATTTATAAATAATTTCAATTCCTAATATTAATCGGAATTTATTAAAATACAATTCTTTAACGAATTCTATTTTATTTTTTGAATAAGTAAGGCGGATAAGTACAAATGTGACCTGTATTTAAAATCTTTGAGAAAAAATATTTAT
>CAYUVK010000101.1:0-18831 GCA_964448105.1 uncultured Ignavibacteriaceae bacterium | reverse complement strand
GTTATTTCCCAATTCTTATTACCAAAAGAATATCGATATAAGCCGGTTTCACTAGTTGAGTATGCATCTACAGTAGCAAAATAGAATGAATCGGATACAGCGAATGCCCAGATAGTTGAATGATCAGGCAGCCCTTCATTCATTGATTGCCAGTTGTTACCATCATCAATTGAGAAATAAATTCCGCTGGAATACGGACAAGCAAATAGTAAGCTATCTATTTTTACAAGTAAATTTATACTGGGATTATATACCGGAGTTGTTGCTGGCAGACCTTTTTTTGTAAGAACCCAAGTATTTCCTAAATCGGAAGAACGAAAAACTGTTGCATTTGATCCTGCACCTATGAATATATATTTCGAATCCATTACAATTGATTCAACATGTTTTGAATATATATCTAATCCTTCATTCTGCCGTTCGTACCAAGTTCCTCCAAGGTCGCTGGAAAGAATCACCCCGCTGCCAACCGATGCTGCCGCAAGATAGTTATTCACACCTGCAAGTCCGCTGAACGAATTATTATTCAGCAAGTTCGGACCTACAACGCTCCATAGTTCGCCATTATTTGATGATGAATAAAGTTTACTGCCGCTGTATACATAAAGCTTATTTTCAATATTTGCAATATGATAAAATGAATTTGCGGGCAGGCCATTCGATACTTTTACCCATTTATGAATTCCAATCTGAAAAATATTTCCGGAATCGGCTGGACTACTTTTATTACAACTGACAAATATGAAAGTCACTAGAATTACTGATGAAAATGTAATTTTAGATAAAATTGTTTTCATTATATTATTTTAGAACGAATTTTAAGTTTAATATCTATGAATTTAATTTTCGCTAATTGAGCTGCAATTTATTTATAAAAATAATCGGTTGTATCAGCTGCAGGAGGACTAGTTGTAGCTGATTCTTTTTTGAGCAGCCTGAATAAATGGGCAATAAACAGCAAATAATTGAATGAAAATATTTCATATGTAATTTATTTTTTCTCAAAATAGAGCTTAAACATTTTCAAATTAATATAGTTAGTAGATTTTATTTTTTTACTTACTTAATGAATGTCTGATTCAGTAACGCATTGATTGACTGTATCAGCTTTCTCTATATGTTTACTATCATTCATATTAATCATTGATAATATTTTTTCATATAAAATTTTATTAAACAATTCCCGCTCTTCGGTATTTGGCAAATGAGCTGAATTCTCAAACCAGTATAAAGTTTTACTCGGTGCTTTCAGAAAATCAAAATACTTTAAAGCTGGTTGAGAAGTTCCAGTTCCGCCATGTACAAAAAGTAAAATGGGATTATCAATATTTTCTGAACGAATCAAAATCCATTGCTGGGCGCGTAAATACTGGTAGGTTGGATTGCTCATTATATCACTATTCTCTATAAAATTCTCTTCTTTCCATTAATTGAAAATCCAAAAAGCAATTAATATTATTTCTTATAACTTCCTTCGACCAAATTAATACTGGTTTGGTTTTGAAAGTTTCCACCCAATCACTGCCTATTAAAGCTTTTACTTTTGAACGATTAAATGCTGCTTGTAATCTAAGAGGATAGTTAAAGATGCCACCAAATTCTGGATTGTAATGAATAATTGCATTTCTAAGTTCAGATAGCGCAATATACTCTTGCAAAATATTTTCATCAATAATTCCAACTTTTTTTTATCTAAATATTTTGCACAAACTTTTACTTTTTTTGCTAGGTCTCGATATTCATTCCTACAGTTTTTAATTATATCAAGTTCGTCTTCTATATTTTTGTTATACAAAAGTAATTTATTTAAGCCTTCATTTAATAAGGTTTCAAAGCTTGCACAATAAAAAACAATAGTAGGAAAAACATAGAAAGAATTATATCTTGAATTAAATTCTTCAATAGCTTTTGTTTCCATTTGACTTGCAAAGTCCCAACACGTTGTGGAAACTGTTCCAAACGAAAAAAAGGAATCCTTATTTTTTAATTCTTTTGGTATAAATACTTTTCTTTTCATTTTAGTGGTATAACTGCCTCGCAATTAAGCCGCAGCCCAGAAATTTTAATTAAAATAGAAATATACAGCTCCGCCACATCACCCCCATAAACATAAAATTTTATGCAAATATTAATCTAATTTTTACTTATAAAATCCTGATAGGGATAAATAGAATGGCAGGAATGAAGAGAAATTGCCCCATTTTTCCCCATACCTCTAATTACAACAATATCTAACTTATTATTATTGATTTTTATTATCAACAAAAATCTTTAAAATCTTTCTCTTCAATCAAAGTATAACTAAACCGATTAGAAAAATAATTTAAAGCCTTCTCACACAACCCAATCAATTCCCAAAAATCTTTCGGATCCTTAAACACCTGGCAACCTGCAGAAAACTTATTTATATAATTTTACTATCCCCCACTTACTAGCTCTATGAATATTACTCCCAAATAATCCCCATTCAGCTGATGATTCCAAATAATCATATCTATCATCTCTGTTAGAATCTCTATAAACTTTTACATTCCCGGTTTGTACTAAAGCTTTATACTTTCCCTTATGCAGTCATAACCTCCAGCAACCAAGGTATTGTCTTGATGCAAGAATAGCTGTCCTCTTTTTATATAGTGGATACCTCAATAAAGCCCCTGGTATATTTGCTACATAAAAAGTTCTATAAAAATAGAGTTATCTAAGCATAGAAGAAACTAATCTGTATTTATTAGGACACTACCAAATTTATTGTCAAGTATTTAATTCTTTTGATATTTTTCTTAATTGTCCAATGCCTGTCAGCCTCTGGGGGAGTTCCAATCTTTATTTGATAAAGTCAGACTCCCGAATGGAAGAATTTTTTCAAAAATTTTATAAAAATTCGACTGATTAGGACAAGTTGTCATTAGTGTATCTTCCCATTAGACTATTTGAGAATCATGTCTCACTCACTAGATATTAGCTCCAATTTTGTTTCTAATTTTTACTTCATTCTTCTGCTTTTATCTTAATAATGCAAAAAATCAAAACTTATCCTAGTAAGTGTATCATCATAAAACAAGATTTAAAATTATTACAGTTACACTTACAAAATTATTGGGTATAAATTACCGAAAACATTATTGTAAAAAAATCATTAAGTAATAATTACTAATAATCTATTGGTCTCTGTGTTGTATTACATCAATGTAAAAGAACTAATAATAGGAATAGAAGAATGTACAAGTTTATATCAATTTTAATATTATTAGCATTATTTGTAATTGGCTGTACCGATAATTCAAATATAGTTTCACCCGTTGACAATACTGGAAATAATAGTGAAATAGTAAGCAATCCAAACTGGATTACTTTACCGTCGGCAGAGAATCAAGCTCTTAAAAAAGATGTTGCTGTTCGTAAAATCATTTATGGATACCAGGAATCATTATTAGAAATAAATACCGGTTATGCTGGAGGTCCCTTTGGCTGGATATCGATTACAGCAACTGCGAGGTTTCAACCATATTCGTTTAGAGGTCGGCGATATGTAACTATGTCTATAAATGATGATTTCGGAACAACTTCATTTTCACCCTCCGGAACATGGGCAAAACCAGTTATTTATAATCTGACAATTCAAGGCATTGATCTGAGCAATGTAGATCCCTCTACAGTTAGTTTTGTTTACATGGCACCGAATGGCAATTACTATAAAGCAAACTATCAAAGCATTTACGTTGATAAACAATCCGGTAAATTGCAGGTTGTAAATGCCGAGCTGCCTCATTTTTCAAGATGGGGATTTATTAACTAATTTTTTAAAAAAGAAAATTAAAATATCTAATTAACATATATATTTGATAAAAACTTATAATAATTTGAATAGTAGCAGTAAAAAAGGCGGCTAAAATTTGGTTTCTCTTGTTTTTTTGGTTCTAAATTAGAGGATAAAATGAAAAAAATATCGATTGTACTAGCAGTTGTAATTCCCTTGTTAATAGGATGCAGTGACTCGGTAGTAAATCCTGAGGCTGTAAATCAAAATAATAATAATCAAAAAAGCTGGATAGCACTGCCACAAAATCCTAAGATGACAATTGAAAGTTACTATACCGCTTCAAAAGTAATTAATGGATATATTGGTGGTGATGTTGAATTAAATATTAACTATGTAACAAATGGTTCAGTTAATGTAAAAATAGAAGCTGAAATTGATGTTCCGGCCGGTGCTTATTCCGGTGAAAAAAATATCACAATGATAATTAATAGTACTAACGGAACAGCTACATTTTATCCGAGTCCTGAAACTTTCAATAAACCTTTGGACTTTAGTTTAAAGATCAGTGGTATTGATTTAAAGGGAGTCGATCCTAAAACAATAAATTATGTTTATCTTGCACCTGATGGTTCTTTTGATCCTATAGTATACAAGAATCTGGTAGTAAATGACGGCGTTTTAATTGTAAGAGACGCCCAAATTCCGCATTTTTCAGTTTACGGATGGTGCAGATAATTATTAATAAACTTGATTATGAACTAACAAAATTAATTATAGAACCCTTAAGAAAGAATCCTTACTTTTTATCTGTTGATTTATTCGAAGAGTTTCTTCAAAGTCTAAAGCCGATAAAAAATCAAATTGCATTTTTAATTTTTCAGTTTGAATATCTCAACAAGCAAAAGATGTCTTCACTTTCCGAACTACAAAGATACCTGCATCAATTCTTCACTTCCCTACCGGTAGATACACCTCCAATGTCACTTGAAATAAGAAACCGATATTATTTAAATAGCTCTTATTTCAAGTTTCTGCAAGACTTAAATCTCTCTCATGTTTTTCTGCAAGGATATTTTATGCTGTCCGTTGTTGGAGTGTATAATAAGTATAAAGAATATATTAAGGGTCAGACTATAATAAGGCTGCATGGTCCGGGCAGGAGCGGTATAGAAAAAATGTCAGGAGAAAATTGGAGTAAAATTTATATAAACAGGGATGAAGAATTAAAAGATATAATTGATATGATTAGGAACCTGCAGAATAGAGAAGTCGATGTATACTTAAATGTTAATAATCACTACGAGGGGTGTGCGCCGATGACGATTGAAAAGATAAAGAAATTAATTTAAATATCATCGATATTTAGACGGATTTCGATTATATAAAAAATTACTTAAAACTTTATTCTGGTTATTAGATTGAAGTTCTAGTTATGTCCAACGAGTAAATAAATTTCTAGGTGGTGATTTAAAGTACCTCTAATTAATTCTTTTTGCTTTCATTTATTTTATTATCTAAGTTGTGTCAACTATTTAGAACACTCGTATAAAATTTCTTTCCCGGTGACAGTTTTTTCTTCTCAGTAATAAATATGTGATATTTTATTTCCTCAGGGTAAAAATAAGGTTTCTCGAAATATTTATTTATTCGATTTTCTCAAGGGATATTATATGAAAAGAACTATGATTAAACGATTTGCAAAAAAACAATATTTTATTTCCCTAATTATTTTAACAATTTTCATTTCTTTTTTGTTCTTAAATTCTTGTTCAGAGCATAAAGTCTCTACTGTACAAAGAGACTATTTAACACCCGATATATTATGCGGCACGGTACGGTTTTCAGGCGGCTGTAGCCCGAAGCTTGACACCTTGATAAGATTCGGAATCGCACTTATTCACCATATGACTTATGAAGATGCAGAATATACTTTTAACAAAGTTATTAAATCGGATCCGGATTGTTTCTGGGGATACTGGGGAAAGGCGATGACATTAGAGCATCCCCTCTGGCCGGATGTTCCGGATGAAGATATGTTGAAGGAAGGATACATTCTTTCACAAACTGCTTTGAATCTTGCAAAAACAAAAAAGGAAAAATATTATGGAGCAGCTATAGCAGCTTATTTTAAAGATGGACTGAACAAAAACGAACATGAAAGATTAATTGCATTTAATGATGGCTGGCAGCTTGCGAGCAAGGAATTGCCTCGAGATATTGAAGCAAAATTGTTTTCCGTCTTATCAATGTTAGCTGTTGCTCCACCAAACGATAAATCATATAAAGTACAACGTGAAGCAGGGGCTATTTGTGAAAAAATTCTAGAAACAATTCCTGATCATCCTGGTGCGTTTCACTATGCTATCCATGCCTACGATTTTCCGCCATTGGCTCAGAATGCTCTTAGGGTAGCAAGAAATTATTCTACGATAGCTCCGGATATACCGCATGCTTTGCACATGCCGACTCACATATTTACTCGTCTCGGTTATTGGCAGGAATCAATAGACTTAAATTTGAGATCTGCAGTAGTTGCGAAAAAAATCCCCGTTCGGGGACAGATTTCCGCCCAGTACTTTCATGCTCTGGATTACCTTGAGTATGCTTATCTTCAGCAGTCAGAATATGAAAAAGCAAGAGACATTGCTTTATTGATAGATACCCTAAGTGGAAGTTTCGAAAATTCACCCATTACAGCTTATGCAATTGCTGCCATTCCAGGCCGCCTATTGATTGAATATCAAAAATGGTCAGACGCTGCAAATCTTTCGTTAAATAATAAATCAAAATTTCCTTGGAAAAAATTTCCACAAGATGAAGCACTAATTTATTTTGCCAAAGGTATCGGTGCCGGCAGAAGCGACAAGCCTGAAATTGCTCTTCAATCATTTGAGAAATTAGAAGAGTTACAGAAGACATTTAAAAAATCGGAAGCTAATAAATATTGGATCAATCAAATCGAAATCCAGAAGACTATTGTAAAAGCATGGCAATTGTTTGCATCGAATGGTATGGAAAAGTCCTTAGAGACGATGACACTTGCTGCGAATCTTGAAGATTCAACAGAGAAGAGTCCAGTAACCCCCGGTCAATTACTTCCGGCCAGAGAAATGCTTGGTGACTTGCTATTAGAAATGAACAAACCTAAAGAAGCTCTTCTACAATATGAATTATCGCTTCAAAAATGTCCTAACCGGTTTAACTCTCTTTTTGGGGCTGGAAAATCTGCAGAGCTTATGGGTGATTATAAAAAAGCTAAATTTTATTTCACAGAACTTCAAAAAAATTGCAACTCTTCCGGAGCAAAAAGAGATCGTTTGATATACGCGTTAAATTTAATCAACAATAAAATTTGAGCCAATGTCATGGAAAGTAAATTCAAACCCACTTAACATAAACAAGAACATCAGTTCATCTTGACATTGTCAGCCAGATTTATAACTTGTCCGCCAATATAGGCGGATAAGGGAAATTATAGTACATAATGAACATCTTCACTAACATTTGCTGCATGGTCCGGACAGAAGCGGAATAGAAAAAATATCGGGATAAAAGAGATTGTTGAGATGATAAAAGATCTGCAGGATAGATGTGTGGATGTATATTGAAATGTTAATAACCATTATGAGGGGTGTGCGCCGATGACGATAGAGAAAATCGGAAAATTATTTTAAACATTTTTCATACTTACTTGTACCATGAGATTCTATACATAATATTTTTGTATATAAGGTGTTATGTATCACAAAATAACCAATATTTTTTACTAACTTTCTTTTCCGTTAATGAATACAGTATTCTTATCCCGAACTTTTTATAAAGTCTACTTTAATTAAATTTTTTTTATAAATAATAATCTGCAATACAATATTATTCGTCAATAATAAAATCACAATTGCAGATAAACTGCCGTAAAAAGGAAGGAAAAAATTATGTCTGAAAAATGGAAATTAGAAGGGACCTATTTTGAATCTTGCAACTGTGATGTAGCCTGCCCTTGCGTTTTTTTAAGCCCTCCAACTGAAAATGATTGCACTGTTATTGTTGGTTGGCATATTGAAAATGGAAATTATGGTAATGTAAACCTTAATGGTTTAAATGTTGCCTTTGGTGTTAAATCCCCCGGCAACATGTCAGAAGTTAAGTGGAGCGTTGCATTATATTTTGATAATAAAGCTTCGGAAGATCAAAAGAATGCGTTAACTCAAATTTTTTCAGGTCAAGCTGGTGGTCATCCAGCTGCACTTGTATCGTTCGTTGGTACTGTGCTCGGTATTAAAAGCGTTCCAATCTACTTTAACCAAAATGGTAAAAAACGAAGTCTTAAAATTGAAAATATTGCTGATGTAGAAATTGAAGCAATCGAGGGACAAGGCGGTTCAGATGTACAAATTGAAAGTCACCCACTATGTATTGCTCCAGGTTATCCCGCTGTGGTTGCAAAATCCAAAAAATTAAATTTTAAAGATTATGATTTCAATTTGGAGATTTCAGGAAAGAATGGATTTTACTCCCCATTTAATTATCAAGCAAATTAAATTATTTTGAAAGATATTATTGAAGCCGTTCTTAAGAAGGATAGAACAATTTTAATAATTAGTATTACTGTTATAATTGCTCTTTCCTGGGGTTATATGTTTTATTTAGCCGGGAGTATGTCTAGTCCCGAAATGGTCATGGTAAATCCTGCTCCACGTATCTGGAATTCTACTGATTTAATTTTCATTTTTGTAATGTGGGCTGTAATGATGATTGCCATGATGCTTCCCTCTGCCACTCCTATGCTGCTTATGTTTTCTAAAGTCAACAGAAAAGATAAACAACTCCGACAACCTATATTTTTAACTGCAATATTTCTATTAGGATATTTAACAGTATGGACAGGTTTTAGTTTGTTAGCCACCCTGTTTCAATGGTATCTTCATAATGTTTCTTTACTTTCTTCTATGATGGTTAGCAATAATCCTGTATTTGGGGGTGTCCTACTTGTATCCACTGGAATTTTCCAATTTACTTCTCTTAAAAAAGCTTGCTTGAATCATTGTCGTTCGCCTTTAGGTTTTTTATTAAATGAATGGAAAGATGGAAAGTCTGGTGCTTTTTATATGGGTTTTAAACACGGTATATTTTGTGTTGGTTGTTGCTGGTTGCTCATGTCTTTATTGTTTGTTACAGGAGTTATGAATTTATTATGGGTAGCTATTATAGCAGTGTATGTGCTTATCGAAAAAATAATTCCATCGGGTAGATTTGTAAGCCGTGCAACTGGTTTAATTATTATTCTTTATGGAATTTGGTTATTTAGTAAAAATTTTATTTATCAATTTTAAAAATCATTCTTCATACCTTATAAGAATTCCTTTTGTGGAACTCCAATATTTTTTGTTACATAAATTTTCTTTTCCAAGATTTCTTACCATTTGTCTACTAAGAATAAAATAAATCTCAAACAATTATAATTTGCATATTCTATTTAGAAGCACCAAGGAAAAAATATCTGGAGAAAATTGGAATAAAATTTATATTAGCAGGGATGAAGAATTAAAGGAAATAATTGAAATGATTAAAGATTTGCAGAATAGAGGTGCGGATGTGTACTTAAATGTTAATAATCATTATGAGGGGTGTGCGCCGTTGACGATTGAAAAGATTAAAAAACTAATGTAATCTCTTCAATGAAATTTTTTAATTGTAAATAAAAACTAAAAGACAGTTTTACTTAGTAAATACTACTTCATCAATATAAATTTCTTAGTATTTGTGTAATTTTCAGTTTGCATTTTATAAAAATAAACTCCGCTAGCTAGTCCGCTACCATTAAATATAACTTTATAATTCCCTGCAGGTTTTTCCTCATTCAATAAGATTGCTACCTCTTTACCAAGTATATTATAAACTTTTAAAGTTACAAAACTTTTTTGAGTAACTGAGAAATTTATTTTTGTAGTTGGATTAAATGGATTTGGGTAGTTTTGAGAAAGCGAATATTTATTCGGAGGCAAGGCAGTAAAATTTTTAACTTCGGCAGCCACTTCTGCAAGAGAGCAACGATATGCATTTCCAGATTGTGCAATAGCCCATATATACGGCGGTTTAATTGCTAATGCTCCAAATGTCCAATCAGAAATCAATCCGTCATTAAAACTTGACCAACTTTTTCCATTATCCCCGGAGATTTGAATACTCTTAAAATCAACAGCTGCGACGAGGTTTTGATTATAAGAAACGATGTCCCTAAAAAATCCTAATCCTATTAATTCGCCGTGCGTTCCAATAGTATCGACGTATTGAGGAGACCAGCTATTACCCGAATCTGGACTTAAATATAATCCCAAAAATCCGCCGGCAAACAGTTTTCCGTTATCATTATAGAAACATAATAGTTGATCTGTCATGCCGTCACTCCTGGAAAGTCGAGAACCAGACCAGGTATTTCCGTTATCAGTAGAGAAGTATATAGGAAAGGGTTGATCAGATGCTCGACCGATAATAATCCTTTCCCCAACTGTTCCGATACAAGTTGCTGCTGCGGCATAATCTTGATACCCCACCGCATCCTGACCCACATATATCTGCTGCCAATTTTGTCCATCGTCGCCAGATCTAAAAATTCCGCTTCCCCACGAAATGACAAAAACATACGAACTATTTTTTGCAAAAAGGTGTGGCCCAATAACTCCTCCGGTTCCGCTGAGTGTGGGCGATCCGTTTGTTAGCAGCCAGTTGTTCCCGTTATCCGAAGAACTGTATACCCCATTGAGGGTAGCTGCCAAAATATATTGATGGCTTTTTATAATATCGTAAACAGATTGACCTGTTGGACCTTTTGAAAACCAGGGCATTCCGTTATCAGTTGTTGAATAAGCACCTGTTGTGTTGCTGCTAATATTGCCGAATCGGTTACAGAGAGACTGTAACCCATATTTCCATTAAGCTCTGGCTGTATCCATCCGCTTTGTGCGTAACTAATTCCTGTTACAAAAATGAAAGTTAGTATCCAGATTCCAACTAATAGAATTATCTTTTTAGACATATTAACATATCCATATATTTTTTGCCGAAAGAATTTTTAAAATTCAATTATAATGCCACACGCTTTATGGTTAAGCTGCTACACATAATAAATATAACAACACCTTCAAGAAGTTTAATATCAAATCAGTTATAAATCTATGTTAGGAATGGAATCATTTTACCTATATAAATATTACATTTATGATGAATTTGAAAATATTTAGAGAGATGATGAAATATATATTTATATTTATATTCTTATCCCATATTGTTTTATAATTAATTTTTACTCTCAGTACATAATTCCTGCGCATATGAAGTCAAAATCTTATTGGTGAAATTGTAATAGTTACCGGAACATTTTCTCACGTTTACCAAATAAGATCGGTGAATAGACCTTAAATGATTTTACTATTTAAAAAAAGATCCGTTTGCAATTAGTTCATTTGGCTAACAAAGCGGCATAGAAAAAATCTCCACTGATAATTGGAACAAAATTCACATTAACCTGGATGAAGAATTAAAAGATATAATCGAGGTGATTAAAGACTTGCTGAATAGAGATGTGGATGTCTATTTGAATAATAGACAGAAGTAGGAATACCCCCATTCTACTCCCCCGCTGTCTATGTAATATGTTTAGCACGGGCCCTCCCGGTTATTTCTGGTTGGGAGTGAGCAAACCATCTTTCTTGGCCTATCAAGGGGTTTTGATTTATTGCCAGAGTAATACTGGGTAAAATAAGGTTATAACCATTATAAAAAGGGTCTACTTAATTTTTCGTATAGAGATACAACTCGAAAATCGTAAAGAATTTTTTATAAAATAAAGCCCTGGTTTTATAACCAGGACTTAATTCTTTATTACCATCTATTGTTGCGACTTTGATCTCTTTTACCTCTACCGCTGCCTGAGCCATTATTATTTTTAGGACGGGCTTCGTTTACAACGATATCCTTTCCTTTTAATTCTTTTGAGTTCAACTTATCAATAGCTGTGTGTGACTCTGTATTTCCAGACATTTCAAGAAAACCGAAGCCTTTTGATGTACCTGAGTACATATCCTTTATAATTTTAACACTGGTAACTTTTCCGTATTCGGAAAATAAATTATTTAAATCTTCCTCGGTAACTTCCGGTGCAAGATTTCCTACGTAAATGTTCATACATTTTTCCTTTTTTTTGTTTTTGTTTTTCCAGAATACTTAATTGAATTATCTTAAAGAAGTATACGGGAATTGATTTTATTTGATTTAAAATTGAAGAGAAATATTAAAAAGGGGAACTCACTTCATCAAGCAGTATCGTTTATCGTTCATCAAATAGAGTTACTTTTCAAAATGATTAGTTTCAACTTTTTTTATTTTTTTCCTTTAATTGTTTCTTATGCTTACAATATAAGATCTGTTTTCATCAATTAACTTGAGTTAATATACTTACAATATTTTACTATTCCAATATGAAAAATAATGGGAGGATAAATTCCGCGGTTGTCATGGACCATTCCATAACAGAGTATTGCATACTCTGTATGAGTTTGCTTTTATACTATTGTTTATTTTTTCCCCTTATGGATTAACTATTGAAGATTTCAAAGTAATTCGACGCATGAAGCTAGAATCTTATTGGTGAAACTGTAATAGTTACCGGAACATTTTCCCAAGTTTATCGAATAAGACCGATGAATAGGCTTTAAATGATTTTACTATTTTAAATAAATATCCATTTACAATTGGTTCATTGGGCTAACAACCGGAATCGAAAAAATGTCCGATGAGAATTGGAACAAAATTTACATTACCCGGGATGAAGATTGAAAATATAATTGAGATGATAAAAAACTTGCAGAATAGAGATGTGGATGTATACTTAAATGTTAATAATCATTATGTGGGGTGTACGCCATTGACGATTGAGAAAATAAAATAAACTGTTCTAGTTTATCTTCAACTTTTTGATTTTACACTTTGATATCGCTTACTTCTATTTAAAGTGAGCTCTAAGCATCCAAGCCATTTTTTCATGTTTTCCCATTAAAGTATAAATAAAATTAATATCGCGTAAATGATTTGATTCTTTTTCATAAAGATTAATGCTTTCGCTTAACATCTTGATAATACTTTCATGATCTTTAAGCAAATCGTTGATTAAACTCGTGCTGTCATATTTTTCTATTTCCTTTTCTGTAAACTGAGTTAGCTGGAGTAATTGTTTTAATGTGGAAGGAGTATGACGTTCCATAATCCGAAAGTGTTCACTAACACGATCAATCATTCTTTCCATTAATATAAATTGGTTCCAAAAGAAACTTCGTTTTTCATAAAAATCTGTGCCTTCTACATTCCAGTATGCATTTAAAGTTTTGTTAAACAATAAGAATTCGTCAGCTAATATTTGGGAAAGTATATTAAAAATCTCATTTGGGTTTTGTGGTTTAGTTCCTATTCTAGATTTCATATTTTTATCCTTTATTATTTTAAAGTTGTAATTTTATTACCAACTATTGAAAATTACTTTTTATCACATTGTATGCTAGGGCGCGTCCAAATTATCAGAGAATAGTCAATACCTAGTTGTTCTGCCAAAACTCATAGTTTTATTAATAAAGGAGGGAAAGTGACCTGGGTGGATAACCAGTCCCATGCACCACCGGCTGTCTGTTCCAGATACCCGTATGTTTGTTGCGTAGGCGGCACGTTCTTCATAATCAATGACACCCTATTTGGTCCGTTCAGAACTTTAGTACCATTATTAACAATAGTTCCAGCTCCAGCATAGCCCTGAAGGTTGAAAGTTGACTGGCCGTACGCTTCAATTGTAAACACCATGATGTAGGTTGCTTTGTTCGTAATACCATATGCGCTCGGTTCAAAGTGCATTTGAATGATAGGATTGCGCGATGGTGTCGAACGGCGGTCGAAGCTAGCTCGAGGTGAGGTAGCGTCAACCTGCACAATTGTCGGTACTATAATGGTCAAGTTCGTTCGTCCGAAACCGATGGTTTTGGTGCAACTAAGTGTCTCGATAGGAGAAAAGTAGTAGAACCTTGAATCGCCCTTAGATGTGAACAAATTCTGCAAGTCCTTTGCAGTCAGATCCGATTTGAATTTAGCGAAGTCGGTGACCTGTTTATCAAAAGGAACAATTTCCGCAACTATTTTGCTTGCAGATTTGATGGATGTTTTTTTCATGTCCCATTCCTTTCTGAAAATGAAATAATTAAAGAATAGATATTAGCAGTTTGGTGAATAAGCCAGTATCAAAAATTAATTATGTACCAAAAATTATAACTATTAGTATTGTAACATTGAAATGATTAATTTCTCAGCTTTAATTTTAGATATATGTAAACTCATCCAAACATTATGTAACTTAGTAAAATAATAACAAAATTCTTTTTAACTTATTAAACAATATAAAACCCGCTAAAATGCTCCCTACTAAGGGAAAATAATAGCGGGTGAATTTCAGGCCCTAAAACAGATTTCTATTTAACTGCTAATTGGGCATTCTTAATGTATTCGATTGATTCCAAAAGTTCCGCAGTAAATTTTTCATAATCTACCTGCATCCCATTTAGATAGGTACTCCATCCTGCACTTGCTTTTGCATAATGAACAGCATCTTCGATTTCCTCTTCAGTTGCTCCAAATAGCTTGGCAACCTCTGTATGGAAGAATAAACAATATTTGCATTTCGTTACTGCAGAGACTGCTATACCAATTAGTTCCTTGTATTTGTTAGGTATTGGACTCTCTTCAAGTTGAATTGTCTTAAAAAGATTCCACTCTGATTCCAAAGATCTCTCGGGAATTAATTTGAAAAAACTTGGGACATTACCCAGAATACTTTCAATTTCCTTATATACTACTTCTTTTCTAACGGTATTCATTTGGACACTCCTTTTTTTGATAAATTATTTAATTATTTTACTTACGGTTAAACATTATTATTTAACGATCAAGATTCGCAACTTATTTGTTTTCACTATTAAATTATTAAGATTAATTAAGCAGGAAATTTCTTTCTTGAAAAAATCTAAAGTGAATATATATAGAAAAGTAACTTTGGAAAGCTTTGGGATATTATTCTTTATCCGAAAGATTATAAATGAAACTATACATAATAAATTCTAATGTCAACAAAATAAAAAAGCTGGTATCCTTCCGCACAATAATTAAGGTGGTAATCATATAAATCACTATCCACTGTTTGATTGATTCATTGAAAAAAAATTATTATAACAACCCGAAAGATTTAAATAATTAGTGAACTGCTAAAAAATTTATTTTGTGAGGTAATTAAATTTCCAAAGGAAAGCCGCTGGTTTCGTTAGAAGAAATTGCCGTATCCAATATGCTTGAGATACAAGCTTTAATCAAAATTCTTGAAAGGAAGAAGTTGATAAATCAAGATGAGATATTAGAAGAGTGGGTGTGCTTAAGAAGGAGATGGTGGTGAAGATTAGGAAGTTTGAGAGGGAGAATTGGGAGTAGTTAAACCTTTCAACTGGTCTTCTAAAGGCAAGATCTCTCTTCTTGAACCCTCATTTACTTATGCTCAGTATGCTAATCACTGAGTATTTTCCAGAAAGAATCTTTGCGGGTAATCTTATCTTTGTCAAACTCAAGTAGGTCAACCCCGCGAACTTCTATATGTTGTCCCGAAACAGTTGTGCCAGTGAGTGTCCATTCAGAGACTCCGAAATTATCACAGACCCAGTGCTGATCTTCTCCATAATGAACATCCGGAATTCCCTCAAATCGTTTTGCAAGGCCTGCTCGAACTTCGCTCTTCCCGATATACTGATCCCCACGGGGTTTAACACCTTTTGGCATGTAGAAGACGCAATCATCTGCGAAATAGTCCATAATAGAATCAAGATCATGTTGATTGAACGCTTCCAGAAATCCCTTCAACAATTCATGATTTACATGCTTGGCCATTTGACTACCTCCATTCGCTGTATCCGATTATAAAAAAAATGCATCAATTAAAGTACTCATTAAAAGTCAACTGAACAAAAACTTAAGCTGCAACCAGGAACAAAATTGCTTGCTTAATTGAAATTTACTGAATAATGAATTATAGAAGTTGGTGTGTTGAAAAAAGAGATGGAGGAGAAGATTAGGAGGATGTGGAGGGAGAATTAGGGGCGTTGATGTATTGCCCTATTGGAACTGATTCGTCTAAAACTTTTCAGAGTTGTATTTGAGTTATAGTATTTTATCATTAAAATTTAATTGACTTTTAAGTTTGTTAATCAAAATATTTATTGTGATAGTAATAATTCTTCTTTGATTGGAATAAACTTTGTGGACTGTTCAATCAAGGAATTTGCTGTGAGTTCTTGAACACCATATACTTCAACAATAACGTTATACTCTTTTTTTATCTTATCTATCAGCAAGCCAAAATCACCGTCACCAGATGCCAGAACTATTATATCTGATTGTTTTACATAATCAAGGATGTCAATAGTTATTCCTATATCCCAATCTCCTTTACTTGAACCATCGCTTCTTTGTATATATGGTTTAAGCTTTATCTCAAAACCTATATTTTCTAATATCTTTTGGAATTTAATCTGTTTTTCATCTCCTTTATCTATTGCATAAGCGATAGCTTTTATTAGTTCTCTATCATTAGTTACGTCAAGAATAAACTTGTTATAATTAAAGTGACAATTATAAATTTGCTTAACTGTGTAATAAATATTTTGTACATCTACAAAAATTGACACTCTTTTTAACATTTCTATTTATACTGATTTTTATTTACAAAAAATAATTTAACTGCGGTGTACCCAACTTAAAAATCTCATAAATCCTAATAATCTCAAATATACGGTAAAAGAATTTTACAATAAAAAATCTCCAGGTGAAAAACCGGAATTGAAAATAAAAGGAATTAAATTAGTTAAGTGTAACCAATATTTTTGGGATACGGACAGTGATTATCAAACTTTCAATGGAATCCCCTAATGAGAAAAATTTTAAGCACACTTTTTCCACTATTTAGGTGTAATCAAAAGTAATGATTAAAATTTAATATTTCTTTTGAGTCTTATATACAATGTCAAAGTATTTGAAAGCTGATTCTCTTTCATACATATTAATAATTGCCTGACAATAAGAAGTCAGGCATTTCTAAATAAATTATTCAAAAGTTATCTTTAAAATTTCACCAACGAATGGTCCAAAACCATAATTTGAAACATAAAGATTCCCATCGGGCCCAATAGTAATTCCTGTAGGGAATACCAAGCCAGTTGCGATCTCTTCTTGCTGACCTGATGGCTGAATTCTCAAAACCTTTCCTGTCCCGGGAACTGGACCATTAGCAGCTGCGGTAGTCATTTCCAGAACATACATCCTATCTCTGTTATCGAACACAACACCAAGAACTGCTGTTAAACCTCCTTCACTTTTTTGAATTTGTCCACTAGGTGTAACCTTGTAAATGCCAGAACCTCCAGGGACTACCGGATTGAAGGTGTTAAGATTACCTATATAAAAGTTTCCGTGATAAGCCACGGCAGTCGGGACTATATGTCCTTGTGTTGCGGAAACATCAATTACACGACTTACTTGTCCATTGGTTTTTACCTTAACTAACTCACCATGGTTTGGTTCTACTGCATAAAGATCTCCTCGAACATTAATCATACTGTACCATGTACCATCAGGCTCAAAATCATCTTGTTCAGGGTTTGCAACAGTATGATTTAAGGACCAATCACTTAAGTTAGCAATTAGATCCCATGTTCCGTTTGTATTAACTTTTATGATACCATTTGGATCTGAAGGATAGCCATGAGAGCATCCTGCCCCGCCGATCAGAGCATAAAGAGTATTACCTATGAATGCAACATCCGCTACACCACTAATTAGGTAACCAAGGTTCTGACTTGTTTGGCTTGAAGGTAGATCTACTACGACATCTGAACGTGTCCCAGTTGGGCTAATTTTCGATATGCGGGCAGTGCGATCCCATGTATAAGGACCAACCGGAGGTATTACCTGCGCGCAGTTCCCTACTGATGGGTTCAAACCACCTAGTCCTCCTTCTGCTACATAAAGGTAACCATCTGGCCCAAACTTTAGCCCACGCGGATTATTTAGTCCTTGACAAAAGACAGTAACATCTTTTACTTTAGTCGGCGGTATTTTCTCAAGACTTTGTGAATCATTTGATACTGAACCGGTTAATGTATCTGTTTTATCGCTACAGGAATGAAAAATAAATAATGATAAAACAATTATAATCAGTATACTTATTACTTTTGGTTTCACTATTGACCCTCCTTTACAATTTCATTATTAAATATTCTGTTTAGAAATCCCGAGAAACACCTTCGTTGAAAATTTAACTAGTGTCCATAATACCCTCCTGAAAACATATTGTTATCATTAATGTTGGTGTGAAAAATAAGTTAATTATCAAGAACATGAATAAAGGAAAAACATCCTTTAGACAAATTTTCACTTATTTGTAATAATTATTTGTCCTATGAAACTAAGGAATCAAATCGTAACTATAAGAAGAAATTCAGGGAAAAATAGTAATTAGACTATAACTAAAATACTAAAACAGTGAAGAGGAAAAGTCATATTAATTAAAAGGATATCTTATTAATTAATATGTTAGTTGTATAATAATATCAAAAGAATTTTTATGCAATAATAATTTATCATTAACTATTTTTAAGAATCTTTTATCACACCCGAAATATTTTTATTGCTTATTAAAATTGAATTACTCAAATTTGCAAACTTCATTTTTTTTTACTTTTAATTTACATTAAATTATTAACCATCTGGGGACTTTAGATGAATTAACTTTTCTATCTAATATTTATTCTTTTATTTTTCGTTAGCTGCAAAACCGAAATAACAATTCAAAGCAGCAAACTGCCTGAAGGATTAATAGGTATCACCAAAACCGAAACCGGTTTCAATATCTGCTCCAACACAGGAGAGCTTATCTTAGAATACACATAGCAGAACTGCGATAGTATGTCTTTGGCAACTCTGGATGATATATATTATACTGC
>CAYUVK010000100.1:0-19230 GCA_964448105.1 uncultured Ignavibacteriaceae bacterium | reverse complement strand
CTTGTACATAAGTGTTTTAACCCTTGAAGTTGATTATGCTTAACATTTTTATTTTTATGGGAGGTGGAAAATGAAAAAATTATTTTTACTCATCTTATTACTTTTATTAACAGTCGGAAATAATCAAAGCGTCAAAGCCCAAAACACTGTTTATGACAGCACAAAGTGGAATACTTACAATACTTCCAATTCCGGTTTGCTGGATAATAGAGTGGATTGCCTTGCTATAGACAAAAAAGGGAATATATGGGTAGGGAATAGTGTAGGATTGGTAAAATATGACGGTGTAAACTGGACTGATTATAATACTTCCAATTCCGGTATGCCTGATAATTGGGCGAATTGCCTTGCCGTAGACAAAAGCGGGAATATTTGGATAGGGAGTGAAGGATTGGTAAAATATGACGGCGTAAACTGGACTGTTTATAATACTTCCAATTCTGGACTGCCAATTAATTATTTGAGTTGCCTTGCCATAGATGGAAGTGGGAATATATGGATAGGGACAGTAAATACAGGACTGGTAAAATATGACGGCACCAATTGGACTGTTTATAATACTTCCAATTCCGGTTTGCCGTCTAATGATGTAAATTGTCTTGCCGTAGAAGGAAGCGGGAATATTTGGATAGGGACAGGGTGGAATGGACTGACAAAATATGACGGCGCCAACTGGACTGTTTATGATACTTCTAACTATTTTTATTGTATCGCTATAGATAAAAGCGGGAATTTTTGGAATGGAACACAGAATGGATTGACAAAATATGACGGTGTAAATTGGACTGTTTATGATACTTCTAATTCCGATTTACCGCCGGATCAAGATGTGAATTGTCTTACCATAGATGTAAATGGAAATATATGGGTTGGGACTGGGCTTCATGTCCTCTTAAATATTGGAGAACTGGTAAAATATGACGGAATCAACTGGACTGTTTACAATTATTCTAATTCGCCTATTTCGACCAACGTTTATTATGTCGCTATAGACGGAAGTGGAAATAAGTGGATTGGATCTGGTGATGGATTGACTGTTTTTAATGAAGGAGGAATAGTTTCTGTTAAAGAATTGGAAAATAAAAATGAGCATTTCCCGGATAAATTTATTTTAAGTCAAAATTATCCCAACCCCTTCAATCCAAGCACAACAATAAAATACTCAATACCAAAACAAACATATGTAACACTAAAAGTATACGATATACTTGGTAGAAAAGTTGCGACTTTGGTTAATGAAGAAAAACCAGGTGGAAATTATGAAATCAAATTCAACGCAGCAGACTTGCCCAGCGGAGTATATTTCTACAGAATCAAGGCAGGTTCATTTAATCAAGTCCGGAAAATGTTAGTGGTTAAATAGTAGAGTGTTTGTTTAATAAAAATTAATAATCCCTAATTAGTTAGTTATTTTGCTGAGTGATTAGGGATTTATTTTATAAAACGGATTTAAATATCTTATGAAGCATTTTCAAAGTAAAAGGGAACTTTACATTCAATAATACCAGAAATTGTAGTAGCCAGGTTACCGCCAAAGTCAAAAGAATTTATGTTAACATAATAACCTTCAAGGGTTCGGTCATGAATAAGAATTCTATTTGTTGATGTTCCATGAAGAGAACAGAATTGTTTACTTGCCGGAGGAATATAGCTTACCTCAGCATATATTTTAAGGCCAAATAAACCGGTATATAAGTCATCCTTCCCGTCAGGCAAAATATTATTCATTGGAATTATTAATAAAATTAGAATATAGATTAGGAATAAGTTCTTCATAAATACCTATATAATAAAAAAATGTTTTATTAGTTCATTATCGGATTTTACTATTATTTTTTAAATTAATTTTAGCAGGAAATATGATATTTCTTATTCATACTATAAAAATATTTTTTACCTAAGGAGTGATTCCGTTTTTAAAATATTCTAAACAATAAGATATTTATCAAACATTTACAATCTCTAAATTATTTATTATAATATTTTAATATTCTTTTACAAATTTAAGGAGTAAATGTAATATTAAGGCATATCCTAATATTTTAATGGAGGGAAACTAAATGGAGGAATTAATTCTAAAAGATAAAGATCAATTTCCCACAGAGGAAATAATTTTTTCCCACATAGGAAAAAACAAGGTATTGTGGCAATCTATTTTTGAGTATATTTATTGTAATTATCCCGATTTTTCCGAACAATGGAGATATTACAATGATGGGAAAAGCTGGCTTTTAAAAGTTACTAAAAAATCTAAAACTATTTTCTGGCTTTCCGTAATTAAAAATACATTCAGAACAACTTTCTATTTTACTGATAAAGCAGAAGATCTTATTATCAAAAGTTCCATCTCTGATAAATTAAAGGAGGAATTCAAAAACGGGAAAAGATATAATAAAATACGCGGGATTACTATAACTTATAAGAGTAAAAAAGATATTGAATTTGCTAAAGCATTAATTGGAATCAAACTCATTATCAAATAAATAAAGTAGATTTAATGATGAAATCTTTAGAATAGTATAATCAAGTCTTTATATCATTTTCACTTAAAAAGATGAATATATGAAGCACTAAATAAATTTTTCGATAATAAAATGATAAAAGAAAAAAGATTATGCAAAAGACCATTGAATTGTTTAAGGAAAGTTAATTACTGAAAATTAGCCGAATCTCTAATCCTTTTTAATTTATTAATGTATAATTTGATCCATTCTATTAGAGTATTTGTATGCCTAAACTAAAATTAAGTTTTAAACCTTTTACTTTGGAATTAAAACATACATTTACAGTTTCGGTTTTTAGCAGAACCACAACTCCGATAATTCTTACAGAGATCGAATATGATGGGTTAATTGGTTATGGCGAAGCATCTATGCCTGTTTACCTTGGTGAAACACAAGAGTCAATAATTAATTTTTTATCTAAGGTTGATTTAAGCAAATATGATGATGTTTTTAACCTCGAAAATATTTTAAAAGATATTGATTTAATAGAAAATGGAAATACGGCTGCCAAAGCATCAATAGATATTGCCATGCATGATATTGTTGGTAAAATATTAAACCAACCATGGTATAAGATCTGGGGGATTGATTTAAAAAATATTCCATATACATCTTTTACAATTGGAATTGATGATAAAAGTATGATTGAAAAAAAAGTTAAAGAAGCCGGGGATTTTAAAATTCTAAAAGTAAAGTTGGGAAGAGATAATGACAAGGATATTATTCAAACTATACGGGAAATAACGGATGTTCCTTTAATTGTTGATATAAACCAGGGATGGAAAGATAAAGAACTTGCCTTGGAAATGATTAACTGGTTAAAGGGGAAAAAAGTCCTTCTAGTAGAGCAGCCATTACCAAAAGGACAAATCGATGATACGGCCTGGTTAACTGAAAAAAGTCCGCTGCCCATAATTGCTGACGAATCAGTTCAAAGATTTTCAGATATAATAAAAATTAAAGATGCTTTTTCCGGAATTAATATTAAGCTGATGAAATGTACTGGAATGCACGAAGCTTATAAAATGATCAATCTTGCGAAAGAATTAAATTTAAAAATAATGCTTGGATGTATGACAGAAACTTCCTGCGGAATATCGGCAGCGTCACATCTTTCACCTTTAGCGGATTGGGTTGATCTTGAGGGCGCACTCCTTATAAAAAACGATATTTTTAAAGGAGCAGGAGTAATAAATGGGAAAATATTTCCAGCTGCATCCCCGGGAATTGGTGTAGAAAAAATATACAATAGTTAAATTTTGTGGATTTCTATTCTTATTAATCACTAAAAAGTATTTTTGTGAAATTCTTAATTTATTATTGAAAAGAAAATTATTAAATTAACCTTAGTTTTATAACTTTGAAAGGATTAATATATGCCAAAACAATTTGTATCTAATAAAGATGAAACAGTTAGAATGTTTGAGAATGATTTTTTTGAAGCTTTTTCTAAAGTTCATTTTTCTGTTCCATTATTTATTTATTTACCTGTTGTTGCTTATTTCCTTTATCTTTCAATTGGAGTTTATTCGCTTTCGTTTATAACGATTTTTTCTCTTTTCATCCTAGGTGTTTTTGTTTGGACTTTTACAGAATATACGTTACACAGGTTTATTTTCCATTTTGTGCCAAAGGGCGAGTTGGGTAAAAAAATGCATTTTATTTTTCATGGTGTCCATCATGATTATCCTAATGATTCAAAAAGATTGGTTATGCCACCTTCTGTAAGTGTTCCTCTTGCAGTTCTATTTTATTTTTTATTCAAATTAATTTTAGGACAAATTTTAGTTGCTCCTTTTTTTGTCGGATTTATTATTGGATATATATTTTATGATATGACACACTATGCTATCCATCATTATAATATGCATAACAAATTTTGGCTGTTTATTAAAAATCATCATATGAAGCATCATTATAAAGATCCGTTAAAAGGATTTGGTGTTAGTTCTCCATTGTGGGATGATATTATTGGTACTAATTTCCCGGAAGATAAAACAATAAAAGTGCAAAAAGAATTATAATAAAATTAAAATCTTTTTATGATTAAGATATATAATTAAGGGATATCTTATTCTGAGTCATCAATTTTGTGTGATTATAACAAAGAAAAAAAATAACCTCCCTATATTGTAACATTTTGATACAAGCTATACGTCTTCTGTCTCTTTTTTATTAAGAAATATTGAACTGTCCAAAATTAATCACTAAAAGAGGAGAAGTTAACTCGGCATAAAAAATGGAGTAGAAGTAAAAATTACTTCATTAATTGAGGGCTATGGAAAAGAAAATTCAGGTTGTACCCTCCGGAATTTCCTTGGTAGACAAATCCTGGGGAGGATTCTATCGTGGTGGCACTTACTTTTTAATAGGGCAGCACAAATCCGGTAAAACTCTTCTCGGAATTCAATATTTAATGGAATGCATTAAGCAGAGAGAAGTTTGTTTATTTTTTACAACAATGCGTCCTAAAGACTTAATGTTTCATTCAGCATCAATTAATTTTGATTTTCAAAAATATATGGATCAAAATCTAATTATTGTTATACGGGTATCATCTCCACCAGCTTCTCAAACTAATACGGATGAAAATCTGGTTGAGTATCTGTCGGATATAGCTGCACTGGTAAAACAGTATAATCCAAATAGGATAGTATTTGATGAGCTAACACCGTTTATAGAATTTCAGAATTTAAATCTTCTTAAAAATGTTTTCTTGCAAACAATTGAAATAATTGAAGAATCAAATATTAGCAGTCTATTTATTTTAGGTGAACCTGCAACCAGTCATTCAAAAAGTATAGTCGATGTGCTAACTGCCGAATCTACAGGCTCAATCATATTGGAAAAAGCTGAAAATGAATTAAAAATAAAAAGCGGGATAATGACGATAATACCTAATGTAGGACATATAGAAGGAAAATATAGTGCAAATTATTATTTAATTCCTTACAAAGGAATTTCAACTGAGAATATACGGGTTGATAAAAATGTCGAGACTATTAAACAACCTTTGGAGGCAACTTATAAGAAATTATCGGAAATAGAGCTCCCCGATGTTTATTCCGGTCTTAATTTTTATACTATAGATGAACTCAGTTTATACATTAACAATCAAATCGCTTTTTATAAAAGTACGAAGCAGAAATTTTCGATAATGTCATTTTTCCTGGAAAAAGAAGCTGAGAAAAGCGGTTTATTGAGTATGAACCAGTTAAAAAATGTAATAAGACTTTCTATTGATAGGAAAGATAAAATAAGTCTCTTTAACGATAAAATTATTGTTTTAGTTTTAAAAGATGAAAATGAGAATTTTAATATATTAGCAAGAGTTAAAAGCAATCTGCCCGTAAATGAACCGGATGATTTAAAAAAAATGTCTGAAAATATTTTAATTAATTTTGTTACAATTGATGAAACTATTAATACATCTGACGATATTTTAAAAAAACTTTGGGTGGAAGAAGGAGGGGTAATCAGGTATTCCCGATTTCTGTGAGTATTTATTGATATGAGTATTATGGACAGTTTAAAAGTAAATTAAACTTTTTTTACTAAAATATTAAAAGTTATTTAATTTTTAATTATCTTTTTTTATTTTAAACAATTAAACTATTTCCTATTCTCAGCAAAATTAAATGACATTTTTATTTTATATTAATTAGAATATTGTTGAGCAATAATAAAGAATACATTTAACTTACTAAAAAGCAAATTTCTCTTTCCTGTTAAATATTATTTCAAATGAGGGCAAAATGGAAATAATACCTGGTTTACAATTCATCATTATTGTTTCCTTATTGGCAGTATTATTAGTATTAGTTGCTGCCATAATATTCTACAAATTAGGAAGAAGATCAAAGGAAAGAATAAAAGAAAATAAATTGTTAAATGAAAACAGTGAAAATGTTCCCATAACAAATCCCGTTAAAGAATCATTAAAAGTAGCGGGAGATAAAACAAAAAATTCACACATCTCGATTATTGATGGGGATGAAATAATGCTGTATCAACAAAGAAAAGAAAAAAAGATTAATCCCTCAGAATTATATACAAAGAAAATTGAGGAAGAGGTTAATAACAAAGAAAAAAATATTGTGAAAGAAGAAAAAACTATAGACTTCAAATTTTTAAAATATACTTCTGACGGATATAAACCGGCAAAAGGAGATAAAGAGCCAGGAACTTTGGGATGGCGTTAAGAGTTTATGAGTAATAAATAGCTATAGATCTATAATGGTAAAAGATAAAAAAAATTCCGAACATTATTATTGGGGGGAAAATTGCCAGAGTTGGAGATTAATCGATGTAAATGATTTTACAGTTATTGAAGAAGAAATGCCTCCGCATACTTCTGAAAAACTTCACTTTCATAAAAATGCAAAGCAGTTGTTTTATGTTATTGCCGGGCTAGCTGAATTTGAGGTTGCTAATAAGAAATATAAAGTATTAACCAATCAATCATTGTACATAAAACCAAATTTAAAACATAGAATATTTAACAATACTAATGAACCCTTAAAATTCATTGTAATTTCTCATCCTACTACAAAAAATGATAGATTTGAATAAGATAAACAAATTTAATAAAAAGAGTATAAAAGAATTTTTTTAACAAAATTTTGAGTATCAAATTAATACATTGATTCTAAAAATGTATTAATTATATACTAATAATTTGAAAATCCTGTTTAATTTTTTAATAAGAGTTTTAGATTTATAACTGAAATCAGGTAAGAAAAATTAAATATTAAAGGTTTTTATAACTTTATTTATAAATAAAAACATTTTGTTTTAAATTTTGAAAAAATGTTGGTACTAAATCTGTTGATAAAATTTTGTGTGTTCTATTTTAATGAAATTATAAAATTTTTACTCTATTTTTAATCAAACTAAATCCACCTTTTAATGCAGAATTTAATAAATACAAATAGAGAATTAATAGATATTTTTAAAGAAAACATAAGAGATCCATTTTTACTTTTGGATCGGCAAGGAAATATTCTTTCCTTCAATAATCAGGCTTCAATTTTCTTTTCTTTCCATGGGGAACCGGGAAATTTTTATGATCTTCTTGATCGATCTACTTCAGAAAAAATAAGCGAACTATTTCATAAATTACCTGAAATAAATATCAGGATTGAAGAAGTTTTAGAACTTGGTTTAAATAACGGCAGCAAGTTCAATATTCAATTAATAGCGAACCAATTTATTAAGAATGATGAAATCCTGATATTATTTACAATAAAACTTTTAGAAAACAAGACATCGATTAACAAAACATCTCTAAAAATAAAAATTAAAGAAATCGATAAGGTAATTAATAATCAAGAAGTTTTAGATGTAATTGAGGAAATAAAATCCAATTATCCATTTACATTTATTAGTAAAAATAAAGCAAGAAAATCTGCCGATAAGCTTGAGGAATTTTTCTGGATTAAAAATGAACAGGGGAATTATATTCTTGTTAATGATAAAGTCTCCGGTTCCTTAGGATTAAATGTCAATCAAATAGAAGGGAAAAAAGAAAGCAATTTTATTCCACCTTATCTTACAAATTTCCAGCAATCAATTAATCAATATATAATTGAATCGGCAAATTGTATAATACTTGATGGTCTGCGTTTCGGTCCGATAAATAATCTGGATGAATTCGAAACTATAGAAATTCCTTTATTTGATCCGGAAAACAAAATAATTGCAATTGTTGGAATTGGACAGCGGAAATTAGAAAAACATAAGATTCCGGAAATGGATGTATCCTTTAAAGATGTGCTTGACCATATATCCTGCCCTATAGCATTTATAGATGAAAAGAATCGAATAAAATATTTTAATGCTGAGTTTAGCAAACTTTATGGTAATAAGTTTATTGATTTAACAAAGACAGAATATTTCAAATTTTTGCCGCTAAATATATCGGAAAAAATTTCCGGGTTTATAAGATCATCTTTAGACGAAGATTTGTTGGAAACTAAAGAAGAAGAAAAAAATCTACTTATCAAGCTTAGAAAAGTTTATTCTGAAAATTTATACTGCGGAACTTCAATGAGTTTTGAAGAAAAGATTCCTGTAATTGAAAAGATGGATGACTCAAATCTGCAAATAAATGATAAACTTTTGCATGAAAATCCTTTCCCTGTTTTTATATTTAATAAAGAGAACTTGAAATTCCTCGCCGTTAACGATGCTGCTTTAAAATTATATGGTTATACAAGAGAAGAATTTTTAAACCTCGATATGACCGACTTATATACCGAAGAAGATATGCAGACACTTCTTGAACTTACTACTGAAAATATTAAAGAGGGAGTTTTTAACGGTCCTTATAATCACAAGAAAAAAGATGGTTCAAAAATATTAATTGAATTGAGTAAAATTTCAATTTTATATAAAAGTAAAGCAGCAGGACTTAATGTCGTTAAGGATGTTACAAAAAAAGTGGAGCTTGAAAAAAACAACAAGCTATATAAAGCTGTTTTTGATAATACCGATACTTTATTATTTGTAACAGACCCGACCGGTTTTATAACTTACATAAATAATCAGGTTACTAATATCCTTGATTATTCTAAACAAGAATTGGAAAATACTTCCTTCGCCACTTTATTTAATGATGATAAGAGGGCATTTGTAAATAATGAAATCTTTAAACCTCAGTCATATAATATTGTTTCATTAACTGCAGATATAAAAAACCGCAAAGGTAAATTTAATAATTTTGAAGTAAACGCAGTCCCAATTATTAATTATAAAAATGAAATTGATTCATTTGTGATTTTAGCTAAATATGAGAAACAAGAACCTTTAAATGAAGTTAAAACTTCTGAAGAAAAACCAGAGCGGCAAGTTCCGGAAGAATCTTTAATGAATGATCCGGCAATTCTCTCAAGTATGTTTCACGAAATATTAACTCCTATTAATGTTATTTTAGGTTTTGTGCAGGATTTGACTGAAAGTATTGAAGTTTTAACTCCGGAACAGAAAGAAGCAAGCGATATAATAAATCAAAATAGAATTAATTTGCTTAACACTATGAATACTATTATTGATTTTGTTAATCTTTCCGATATAAATATTAATCTGAATATTGAAGAAATTAAGATAACAGATATAATAGATGGTATCCAAAAGGATATAAATAATCTTGTCGCTAAAAAGAATTTCCAATTATCTTATGGGAAAATCTCATCTTCATTAGTATTTAAATCCGATGGCCAAAAATTACAAAATTTAATCTATCTGTTATTTATGTTAACTTCACAGACAAGCAAGGAAGATAAAATTTATTTATCAGCTTACCAATATGATGATGAAAATTTTATTATTATAATTAAAGATAATTACTCTTTTACCTCGGAAGAATTAATCAATAAATTAAATACATTTATTTATGGAGGTTCTTCAAAAAATAAAAACCTTGGCATTTCAAAGTTTACTATCCTTTTAATAAAAAAACTTTTAAGATTACTTAATGGTTCTGTCAAAATAATTGAGGAAAATGACAGGAAAGAATTCGGGTTTATTTTCCCAACGGATTTAAAAGTGCAAGGTAAAATTGCAACGGATTCTAAAATTGAAATTGAAAAAGAGGAACATGTAGACGAAAGATGGCTGGATGAGAATCTTCCGGTTGAAAAAGAGCTTAGCGGAAATGTAAGCGAGAAATTTCATGAAGCTTTTGACTTTGAATCTCTAAAAGAGTTAAAAGAATCGGACATTTTAGTTGAAGAAGTTCCTAAAAACATGTCCGCAAAAAAAATTGATTTATCCAAATTGAGATGTTTGTATGTTGAAGATCAAATAGATTCCCAAATACTCTTTAACTTTCAAATGAGTGAATTGAAGGAGATACAATTTGCAACAAGCTTAGAGGAAGCAATTCCAATTTTGGAAACTAAAAATTTCGATTTCATTTTGCTCGATATAAACCTGCAAGGAGATTACAACGGAATTGATGCTTTAAAATTTATTCATAGAATCTCCGGTTTTGAAAACACGCCAATAATAGCTGCTACAGCTTACTTACTACCGGGGGATAAGGAAAAATTTATTTCCACCGGGTTTGATGATTTTATTTCCAAGCCTATTTTTCATGACAATATGATTGAATCTCTTAAAAAGCTGTTCTAATTTTGCATACCTTATTTCTATTTTTATCTTTGTTTTTATTTTCTAAGAAATTATTAATGAAATTATAATAGACTGAATTATGTCTTTATTATTTATCTTCTTATCGAAGCCGGATAAGAGATCTATTTTTTTATTAATTATCATTTTCTATTTGGGTATTATTTCGATTAATGCTCAAACTAAAAATTATGAATTAAATGAAATAATTGTTACTGCAAGTAAATCTCCGATAACGATTAGCGATATAACAAGAGATGTTATAGTAATAAATAAAGATGATATAAAATCATTTCCGGTAAATAGTGTGCAGGATTTACTGCAATATGCAGGGGGAGTAGACTTAAGACAAAGAGGTATTAGTGGAGTGCAGGCCGATGTCAATATTCGCGGCGGTAATTTTGAAGAAATATTAATCCTTATTGACGGCATAAAAGTTAGTGATCCTCAAACCGGTCATCATAATTTGAATTTACCTTTTTCACTTGAAAATATTCAGAGAATAGAGATATTAAAAGGGCAGGGGTCCCGGGTTTTTGGTCCCAATGCTTTTAGCGGAGTTGTTAATTTCATTACTAAAAAAGGGAACAATAACTCTTTTTTTGTCCAGACTTTAGGGGGTGAACATAGTTATTTTGAAGGAAACATTGGCGGTTCATATTCTTTAGGTCTCTTAAATAATTATATATCGTTCTCAAAATCAAAAACAGATGGCTACAGGCATAATACTAATTTTGATAGGATAAATTTTTCGTATAATTCCTCTATTAAAGCAGGTGATGGAAGAGTTAATTTGTTCTTCGGATATGATGATAATAAGTTCGGGGCAAATGGATTTTATTCAGTTAAATATCCCAACCAGTGGGAGCATACTACAACAAAATTTCTAAATTTAAGTTCGGATTTTGGGAATGAAATCTTTTCAATTTCTCCAAAAGCTTACTGGCGAAGAAATGATGATAATTATTTATTAGATTATATACATCCTGAATTTTATCAAAATATACATCAGACAAATGTCTATGGCGCAGAATTGCAATCTTCAATTAATTCGGAATTTGGAACTACTTCATTAGGCGGAGAATATGTAAATGACGAAATAAAAAGTACAAACCTGGGAGATCATTCCCGGATCAAAAAGGGTATTTATGCAGAACAAAAAATTTCCTCTGTTAAAAACTTAACTATAATTACCGGTGCATTCTTATATAATTATTCAGATTTGGGCTGGAAATTTTGGCCGGGTTTGGATTTGGGATATAGTTTCTCTAACAATATTAGAATATATGGATCAATCGGTAAAGCTTTTAGAATTCCAACTTATACAGAACTTTATTACTCATCGCCGGCAAGTCAGGGGAATGCAAATTTAAAACCGGAAGAAACATTGAATTTTGAAACGGGAATTAATTATATAAATAATAAATTCTCTGCTAGGATAAGTTTATTTAGAAAAGAAGGAAAAAATTTAATAGATTGGGTAAGAAATAATACCGATGAACCTTGGACAGCAAGGAATATTTCAAAAATTAATACTGATGGTATTGAAATAAATCTTTCTATTAATCCGAATTTATTTATTAGAGATTTCCCGTTATATAAGTTTGGAGTTGATTATACCTTTTTAAATTCCGACAAAAAAAACGAATCCTTTGAATCTGAATATCTTCTTGATTTTCTAAGGAATCAATTAATTTTGAACATTGAAAATTATTGGTGGTTTAGAATCCGCCAAAGCTGGTTATTTAGATATGAAGATCGGATAAATTTTGAAGATCATTTTGTTGTTGATTCACAAATATCAAGAGAAATTGGAAAATTTGATTTATTTATTAAAGCAACAAATTTGTTTAATAAATCATATGAACAGGTAAGCGGAGTTCCTTTACCGGGCAGATGGATTGTAACAGGTATTAAATTTAAAATTAGTAATGAATAAAATTTTTGCTAACCCAAGTGAAGCTTTAGCGTAGGTTGTGGCGGAAAGGGAGAGATTCGAATTCTCGATACCTTGCGATACACACGCTTTCCAGGCGTGCCAGTTTCCGCCGGAGGCGGATCAGCCTTTGGCTGAAAACCACTCCTACACCTTTATTTGTATTGAGGAAATTTCTTATCCAACCAAGTTCTTCCTTGACCGGATTTTAAAAACTTTTCCCGTTTTAAGGCTTCAGTTTTAGATGGAAATTCTTCAATATGAATCAGTATCCAAGGAATACCGTTTTTAGTAAATCTACTATATCCACTGTTATGTTGATTAAATCTTTTATCAACAAATTTAGTTGATCCAGTATATCTCTTTTTCAGCTTAGAACTCCACAGAACATAGATATAGAACAAGATATCCCCAAGAAAAAGATTGGAAAAAGTGGATTATTATGAATATGAATAATTTAGCGGAAAGGGAGAGATTCGAACTCTCGGTACCTTGCGATACACACGCTCTCCAGGCGTGCCAGTTAAACCACTCCTGCACCTTTCCGTTATATTATATTTTTAAAGTATAAATGAACCTGCACTAAAAATATTTTTAGTTTCGGTTTATAAATTTAAAGAAAATTCAAACTTAATCCACTTTATATAGTTTAGCAGCTTTTTCTGCTGATGTTACAATCCCCCTAATCATTGCCGAACTAAAGCCATAATGTTCCATTTGATTTAAGCCGGAAATAGTGCAGCCCCTTGGTGTGGTAACTTTATCAACTTCTCCTTCCGGATGGCTTTCCATATTTACTAACAATGAAGCAGCACCCTTTGCTGTTTGTGCAGCCATTAATAAAGCTTCCTCAGAATGGAAACCGATTTCAATCCCGCCTTGTGAAGCAGCTCTTATAGCTCTTAAGAAAAATGCAATACCGCATGCACATAAAGCTGTTGCAGGAATCATTAATTCTTCATCAATAATTAATGTTTGTCCTACAGAATCAAAAATCTTTTTTGCAATATCAAGAGAATCATCGGTTTTGTTTTCTCCCGATAAACAGGTCATAGATTCTCTTATTGCAATTGCGGTATTAGGCATTGCCCTAATAACAGGAATTTCTTTACCTATTAATTGTTTCATTATTTTTATGCTTGCTCCGGACACTACTGAAATTAATATATGTTTCCCTTCATCAAGTACCGGGGCAATTTCCTGGAGCAATTCATTTAATTGTTGGGGTTGTACAGCAACTACAATTACTTCCGAATTTTTTACGGCGAGGATATTATCTTTGGTTACAACATATCCTTTATCGGAATAGGTTTTTATTAATTCTATTTTTTTACGGGTAATATAAATATTGTTAGCGGGGAACAGGTTTGAACTAATAAGCCCATCAGCAATTGCTAATCCAATATTTCCTCCCCCGAGAATCGCAACCTTCTTTTCTGAATCCATGCAATAATCCTTTAATTTTGATTTAGTAAAAAATTTTTAAAATCAGTATACTCATTTGAAATTTTAATTGATTTCTTTTCTTTATAAAGACTGCTTTCCAATCTTTCAGGTATTTCGATATTTTCTTTTAATACATCTTCCATAATATCAATAAATTTTGCCGGATGTGCAGTCTCTAATATTATCCCGTTGAACGATTCAATCTTATTTTGTTTTATATATTCTTCCAACGCTAAATATCCAACAGCACCGTGCGGATCAATTAAATAATTGTAATCTTTTCGAATTCTTTTTATTGCAGATTTAGTTAATTCATCTGAAAAACTTGAGCTTGAAATTTCAGTTGATAATTTATACCAGTCGTTATTAAATATATCTAAAATTCTGTAAAAGTTACTTGGGTTACCAACATCCATTGCATTGGAAATAGTTTTTATTGACGGTTTTGGAATAAATTTCCCTGTCTTTAAATAGTTTGGAAATACATCATTAGAATTGACTGCAGCTATAAATTTTTCAACTGGCAATCCCATCTTTTTGCTAATTAAACCGCCGGTTAAATTTCCGAAGTTCCCGCTCGGCACGCAAAATATTAACGGTTTATTTTTGTCCTCCAATTGTTTGTATGCATTAAAATAATAAAATGATTGTGGAATAAGTCGTGCAATATTTATAGAATTCGCAGAGGAAAGGAAAAAATTCTTTTTCAATTCATTATCTAAAAAAGCCTGTTTAACAAGTTTTTGACAATCATCAAAAGTTCCATTTACTTCCAATGCAGTAATATTTCCATCTAATGTAGTTAACTGCATTTCCTGTATATGACTAACTTTTCCTTCGGGGTATAATAGAAAAACTTTTATCCCCTTTGAATTCAAAAAACCATTTGCAACTGCACTGCCCGTATCTCCGGAGGTTGCTACTAAAATAGTAATATTTTTTTTATTCTCTTTTGAAAAATAAGAGAGAGCTTCCGCCATAAAACGCGCACCAAAATCTTTAAAGGCTAAGGTTGGGCCATGAAAAAGTTCAAGTACTCCAATATTATTATTTAACTTGACAATAGGGGCTTTAAAATTAATTGCATTATTAATAATTGATTGTAAAGTTTTGGAAGGTATTTCATCACCAATAATAGTATTTGCCACTTCAAAACAGATCTCTTGAAAAGAGAGATTTTCGATTTCATCAAAAAATTTTTTAGGCAGAACCGGGAATGATGCAGGCATGAACAATCCGCCATCATCAGCTATTCCTTTGATAACAGCTTCTTTAAAGGATACCTCTTTTGATTTTTTATTTGTGCTATAAAACTTCAATTTATTTTAAATTAAATCAGGATACTTAATTAAAAATTTATTTGCTTAACATAAATAAATCAGAATCCAATCAAGTATTCTTCAATTAAGAGAAAGATTAAGATTAGGCTTAAGATTTATAAACTATTGATCATTATTTAATTATTCTCGGACCCTCTTTATTAATCTTTGATAAATAAAGATCGCTTTCGATCTCCAGTTTGGAAAGAACATCTTGCATTTTTTTTCCAATATTCTTAGCAACTTTTTTTGAATTGCTGAAAGCGAAGATTGAAGGTCCCGAACCGGAAATGCTGCAGCCCAGGGCCCCCGCATCCAAAGCTGCTTGTTTCACATCATTAAAACCAGGAATCAGAATAGAACGAATCGGTTCTACAATCACATCTTGAAGTGATCTGCCTATGAGCTTGTAATCTTTTTTTAACAATCCTGCAACTAAACTTGCTACATTTCCCCATTGCTGCACAGCATCCGAAAGAAGTATTTGCTTTTTTAAAATTTTCCTTGTATCACCGGTATGTATTTCAATATCAGGATGTACGATTGTACAGTAAAGATTTTCAGGAACATCAATATTAATTACATCTAAAGGATTTAAGCTTCTTACAATTATAAACCCGCCATATAATGATGCAGAAATATTATCGGCATGCGGAGCACCGCCACAGGTAAGTTTTTCTCCTTCCAATGCAAAGGGGAGTAACTCTTCTTTACTTAAAGGTTTTCCCAGAATTTCATTTAAAGCAAAAACACCTGCAACAGCACTTGCAGCACTCGAACCCAACCCGCTTGCCAAAGACATTTTTTTATGTATTTCAATATCGATACCTTTTGTAAAGGTTAAATGTTTTGCCAATGCAGATATTGAAGTTCCTGCTGTATTTTTTTCGATTTGGAGCGGGAGTTTACCGTGATCCCCGGTTATTTTAGAAATTACAATACCTGGTTTATTTGAAATCTTTAATTTTAATTCATCACCTGGACCATCAATAGCGAAGCCCATGATATCAAATCCGCAGCTAACATTTGTAACTGAAGCAGGTGCAAAAACTGTAATTTCTTTTTTCATCAAATTTATTTTATATATCCCTTGGAAATCATTAATTCAGCGCAAAGAATTGCACCGCCTGCCGCACCTCTAACGGTATTATGAGAAAGTACAATAAATTTATAATCAAGCAAGGAGTCTTTTCTCAGCCTTCCAACCGAAACAGCCATGCTCTTATCTAAATTGCGATGTATTTTAGGCTGCGGATATTTATCTTCTGAAAAATAATAAATTGGCTGCAGAGGAGCAGTGGGAAGATTTAATTTTTGAGGTTCACCCGAAAAGTTTTTCCATGCTTCAATTATTTCTTTTTCGGAAGCTTTGTTTTTTAATTTTACCTGGACACATTCAAGATGGCCATCTGCCACCGCAACTCTATTGCACTGGGCACTAATTTTAATGTTAGTGTTAACAACTTCATGAGAATTCAGATCACCCAATATTTTCAGTGGTTCACTTTCAAGCTTAGCTTCCTCACCTGAGATGTAAGGAATTACATTATCGATAATATCAAGGCTGGAAACGCCGGGATACCCCGCACCAGATAGTGCCTGCATAGTCACAACATTTACTTTTTCCAAACCGAAGTTGTCGTACAAAGGTTTAAGTGCTAAAACCATACCTATCGTCGAGCAGTTCGGGTTAGTTACTATACAACCGCCGTTATAGTTTTGTGTTTTTATTAATTCAAGATGAGTAGGATTTATTTCGGGCACTAAAAGAGGAACATCCTTATCCATTCTATGATTTTTAGAATTTGAAACTACTATATATCCTTTTTTTGCAAAATCTTCTTCAATACCACCTGCAACACTGGAATCTAATCCTGAAAATACAATTTTAGAATCAAGATCCGGAACGCAGTTTTTTACTGTAAGGTTTGATATTCTTTCCGGAATTGAAGATGATAAAATCCAGTTTACCGCGTTTTTATAAAGATTACCTGCGGATCTTTCAGAAGCAGCAACTTCAGCAACTTCGAACCATGGATGGTTAGATAAAAGTTCAATAAATTTTTGACCGACACTTCCTGTTGCTCCTAATACACCGACAGGAATTTTATTTGTTATGTCCATTTAACATTTTCCCTTCTAAGATATTTTAACTTAAATAACGAGCAGCTCTAATAATATCTGCAAAAACTCCCGAAGCAGTTACTTCTGCACCAGCGCCTGGCCCTTTAACTACTACAGGTCGTTCCTGGTTATATTTAGTTGTAAAAGCAATTACATTGTCAATCCCCGATAAAAAGTAGAAAGGATGATCAGTATTAACTTCCTGCATAGAAATTTTTGCTTTACCTTTTTCCAGGCTGGCTATATAGCGGAAGAGATTTCCTTTAGCAGCAGCTTTTTCTCTCATACATTCAAAATCTTTATCGTATTTTTTCAACTTAATAAAAAATTCATTTACTGATTTTGCCTTTTCAACTTCAGGTGGAAGGATCTTTTCAATTTTTATATCTTTCAATTCCAAAGTTAAGCCTGCTTCTCTTGCAAGAATTAATAGCTTTCTTGCCACATCCATTCCACTCAGATCTTCTCTCGGGTCGGGTTCAGTATATCCTTTTTCTTTAGCCAGTTTAACTACTTCGCTGAAAGGTTTTTCTTTTGAGAAAGAATTAAAAATATAACTAAGAGTCCCGGATAATATCCCTTCAATCTTTTGAATTTCATCCCCGCTTGAAACCAAATCTTTTAAAGTTCCGATTATAGGAAGACCGGCACCGACATTTGTTTCGTATAAAAACTTTACATTATGTTTTAGTGCCAATTGTTTAAGATTTTGGTAAAAACCATAATTTGCAGAGTTTGCTATTTTATTTGGTGTTACGATTGAAATATTCGAACTGAATATTTCAGGATATTTTTCTACAACCACTTTGCTAGCTGTGCAATCTATGAAAACGCTATTAGATAAATTAAGTGCTCTCATATTTTCAATAAACTTTTCCAAATCTGTGTGTAGGCCTTTGGAATTTAATTCATCTTTCCATGTTTTAACATCGATACCACCGGGATTAATTAGCATCTTCCTGGAATTTGCCAAGCCAATTATTTTAAATTCGAGACTGAATTCTTTTGAAAGGTAATCGATTTGGTTTTCGATCTGGTTTAATAAAGTACCGCCGATTAAACCTGTTCCAACTAAAAAGATATTAACTGATTTTTCTTTGGAAAGGAAAAGACTATCATGCAGAGCATTCAATGCTTTTGTTTCATGATCTTTGGATATTACAGTTGATATATTTAATTCTGAAGAACCCTGGGCGATTGCCATAACATTAATACCGTTTCTTCCAAGAGCCTGAAAAACTTTACCCGAAATACCGGGATAGTTTCGCATATTTTCACCAACAACAGCAACTATTGAAACATTGTTCTCAACAATAGGATAGTTAACAAGATTTTCAAATATTTCAAACTTAAATTCTTTTTCAATCGATTTTTTTGCCAGTTGAGCATATTGAGGAAGGACAGCAATACATAAGGAATGTTCCGATGAGGCCTGTGAAATAAGTATAACATTAATTTTTACTTCAGCTAAAGCAGAAAATATTCTTTTGGCAATTCCCGAAACACCAATCATTCCGCTTCCTTGAACTCTAATAAGAGAGATATTATCGATTGATGATAAACCTTTAATAGTAAATTTACTGGAGTTAGGCTTATTATTTATAATTGTTCCTGAGAATTCCGGGTTGAAAGTATTTTTAATTACGATCGGAATTTTTTTACTGAAAGCCGGTTGTATTGTAGGGGGATGAATAACCTTAGCTCCGAAGTGAGATAATTCCATTGCTTCTTCATAAGTACTACCTTGTGTAAAGCAGCCATCAAGTTCGGG
>CAYUVK010000099.1:0-19446 GCA_964448105.1 uncultured Ignavibacteriaceae bacterium | reverse complement strand
AGCCGAGTAAGATTTTCAAGAAATAATTCCCAAATAGACAACTATCTCTCTTACCATGTATTCCTTTTTTTTAATCTTTCTATAAACTTTAAATTTTGTAAATTTGGATCTTTACAATTTCATTTTTAGCTAAGACTTATAAATAGAATTAAAAAGGAGAAATAATGAAGCTAAATAAATACAGCAGCAGGTTAACACAAACTCCTTCCCAGGTTGGTTCACAGGCAATGCTTTACGGAGTTGGATTGACGGATGAAGATATGCAAAAAGCACAGGTCGGAATTGTAAGTATGGGATGGGAAGGTAACACCTGTAATATGCATTTAAATGATCTCGCAAAAAAAGTTAAAGAAGGAGTTGTTGATTCCGGATTAATCGGTTTTATTTTTCATACAATTGGTGTTAGTGATGGAATATCAATGGGAACCGAAGGAATGAAATATTCTCTCCCTTCAAGGGATATTATTGCCGATTCAATTGAAACTGTAATGCGGGCACAATGGTATGATGGGCTTATTGCCTTGCCGGGATGCGATAAAAATATGCCCGGTTCAATCATGGCCATGTCCAGATTGAACAGGCCTTCAATTATGATATACGGCGGAACAATAAAAGCCGGACATTTTAACGGACAGAAGCTTGATGTTGTCTCCGCTTTTGAAGCTTATGGAAAATTCCTTTCGCATGAATTTAATGAAAAAGATCTTCACAATGTATTGCGTAATGCATGTCCAGGCGAAGGTGCCTGCGGCGGAATGTATACTGCAAATACAATGGCAACTGCAATTGAAACTCTAGGTATGAGTCTTCCCTTTAGTTCATCTACACCCGCAATAAATAAAGAAAAAATTGATGAATGTTTTAATTCAGGGAAAGCAATTTTAAATCTTCTAGAAAAAGATATTAAACCTAGCGATATTTTAACCAAGGAAGCTTTCGAAAATGCAATTACAATTGTTATTGCGCTTGGAGGCTCAACTAATGCTGTTCTTCATTTAATTGCAATGGCAAAAGCAGCAAAAGTGAATTTGACTATTGATGACTTTCAAAGGATCTCGGACAAAGTTCCCTATCTTGCAGATTTAAAGCCAAGCGGTATATATGTTATGGAAGATCTTAGTCAGATCGGCGGAGTTCCTGCTGTTCAAAAGCTTCTTTTAAAAGAAGGGTTTCTTAATGGAGATTGTGTGACCGTTACAGGAAAAACATTAGCTGAAAATATTGAAACAGCAGAAGATCTTAAAACGGATCAAAAAATTATTGCACCTCTTTCAAACCCGATAAAAAAAACAGGACATTTAAGAATCTTATATGGTAACCTTGCAAGAGAAGGAGCTGTTGCAAAAATAACCGGTAAAGAAGGATTGCGTTTTTCCGGCCCTGCAAAAGTTTATGATTCTGAAGAAGAATCGTTGAAAGCTATTGAAAACGATGAAGTAGTAGCAGGTGACGTTGTCGTAATCAGGTATGAAGGTCCTAAAGGTGGTCCCGGAATGCGCGAAATGCTTTCAATTACTTCTGCAATTATGGGGAAAGGTTTGGGTAAAAGTATCGGTTTAATTACAGATGGTAGATTTTCAGGTGGTACTCACGGTTTTGTTGTAGGTCATATCACTCCGGAAGCTCAAATGGGCGGAACAATTGCGCTAATAAAAAATGGAGATATAATTACTATAGATACCGAAAAAAATAGTATTGATCTTGAAGTTAGTAATGTGGAACTTGAAAAAAGAAGAAAGAATTGGGTAATGCCCGATTATAAAGTTAAAAGCGGAAGTCTCTTTAAATATATTAAAAATGTATCCTCTGCATCGCAAGGCTGCGTTACAGATGAATTCATCGAATAAAATAGGAGAAACAATATGAGAAATATCATTAGATATTATTTCGTTTTTTTTGCAGGTATCTTAACAATCCTTATTATATCTCCCAAAATTTTTGCTGTTGAAGAAGATGATCCTGAAAATTCAAATGCTTCAAAAGAAGAACTTATTAAGACCGATAAGGAATTTTCAGAAAAATCTATTAAGGAAGGAATATCGGCAGCATTTATAGCTTATTCAGATAATGATGTAATTTTAATGAGAGACGGGCAGTTTCCGATAATGGGGAAAAAAGATTTGGAAGAATATTATTCAAAAATGAAAAGTTCGAATGCTAAATTGGAATGGTCACCGGTTAAAGCTGAAGTATCGGAATCAGGAGAATTAGGTTATACTTTTGGAAACTGGATCTATATGGCAAAAGATACGGTTTACGGTAACTATATAACTATATGGAAAAAGCAAAAAGACGGCAGCTGGAAATTCGTTTTAGACGGTGGCAATACAACTCCCGCACCCCAGAAAAAAATTGAGTAACGATTTGAAAATACTTCTTACACTTCTAATCATATTATCTTTTGATATCTATTCTCAAAGCTATCAAAAATATATTGCTGATGGAGATTCTCTTTATCAGCAATTTAAAATAAATCAGGCTTTCATATATTATCAAAAAGCTTATGAACTTAAACCGCAAAATAATAATTCACTTTTAAATATTGTTAAGATTTATAATGCTGTTGGAGAGTTAAAGAGAAAAGACCATAAACAGGATGAAGCTAAAGAAGATTTTAACAAAGCAATAGATTATTCCGAAAAGTTTGTAAATGCATTTCCGGATAGTTCTTTATCTTTCACTTACTCTGCAATCTCTTACGGTAATCTTGCAAGACTAACAGGAGGGAAAGAAAGATTAAATTATGCAAAGAAGATAGAGGAGAATGCAAAGAAAGCTGTTCAGCTTGATTCCAATAACGCGCTCCCTTATATAATTTTAGGTGCATATTACAGGGAGATAGGAAGACTCAGTTGGATTGAAAGAATTTTTGCAAATATTCTTTACGGAAATGTACCAGACGGCAGCTTTGAAGATTCGAAAAGAATGTTAAAGAAGGCTCTAAGCATTAATCCTGATATTATAACTGCAAACTTTCAAATGGCACTTACTTACAGAGCACTTCAAAATGAAGAAAAAGAAAAGGAGTACTTTAAAAAAGTCCTCTCCCTTCCCCTGTATGATTTTCGGGATCCTTATTTAAAAGATAGTGCCGATAGATTTTTAAAAAGAATCAATCAGAATAAATCTTAACAATCTAAACTCTGCAAAGCCATCATCCCAAGTTCAAGTTCCCACCTTCACTTAGGTTTAGGTGGGTAAACAAGAGTAAGTTCAAGATCATGCATCCATGCTCTTTCAATAATCAATTCAATCCGCACAAACCTGAATCACATCCGCCCGAAGAAGGAATATCGCAATTACCTGTTGAACAGCTATTCCCCGAATAATTAGACTCACCCATCGAAGCACTAAAAGTCGATAGTAATTTTTTATTATTAGATGAATTGCAATTCGGACAAATTATTTCATTTTTATTTTCAGATGACTTATGAAGAACTTCATATTTTGTTCCGCATTCCTGGCATCGATATTCGAATATTGGCATTATATCTCCTTTATAAAATTACTTGAGGATTTAGAATTATTTTTGATTTGGCAGAATTTGAAATTAAACATCCCTTTTCGGATTTATCTATAATCCTTAATGTTTTTTCTTTATGTTTTTCATCTTTAATTTTTACAACCGGCTTAAGCTCCACTTCCGAGATCATATACTTGCCATCGATTTTTTCCAGTTTCCCGGTTGCTTCGGAAGTAAAAAAAATAAATTCAAGATTTGAATTTTCTGCAATTGCTAGAAAAGTAGTCATCAAGCAGATATTTATTGATGCAACAAATAAATGTTCGGGTGACCAAATATCAGGTACACCATTTTTAAATTCAGGCGGTGTTGCCACTTTTATCGGAGGGAAAGCAGGTGAAGTCAGTTCACCGATTCTTCCTTCTTTCCATTCTACTTTAGTTGAATAATAATGTATATCTTCCATTTTAGTCCTATTTACTCATTTTTAAGTCCCAGTGCATTTAACAGTCTTTCATGTGCTTCACCGGGAAGATTGATATTATATTTACGGTAAAATTCAATTGTTTGTTCAATTGAGTTAAAATAATTTTTGCAATCATCGCATTCATCTAGATGATTTTTTATTGCAATACATTTTTCAGAATTAAGATCTTCACCAAGATTTTCACAGATATGATCCATTACGACTTTACAGGTAACTTTTATTTTATTCATGATTTAAATGCCTCATCAATTTCTTTTCTTAAAAAAGCTCTTGCTCTATGAAGCCTTGACTTAACAGCCGGAACAGAAAGCTCGGTTATTTTCCCTGTTTCTTCGGTGGATAAACCTTCAATATCCCTAAGCAAAAATACTATCCTGTAATCCGGCGACAACTTTTTAATAGCTTCATCAAGTATTTTTCTTAATTCATTATTTTCGATTGACTTATACGGCAGAGAGCTCCAGTCAGTTACATACTTGTCTTCAACCATATCATTATCATTTTCCAAAGAGACAAATCTATTCTTCTTTTTCCTAACCTCCATCAAACAGTGGTTAGCAACAATTCTATAAAGCCAGGTTGATAATTTCGATTTACCGTCAAATTGATGCAGGGACTTTATCATGCTGAAAAAAGTTTCCTGCATTATATTTTCTGCTTTGGCCGGGTCCCTGCAAATTTTGAAAGCAAAATTGTAAATAGTCTGCTCATATTTTTTTACAAGTTCAGTTAAAGCTTTTTTATCACCGGCTTTCGCCTTTTCAATCAATTTTTCTTCATCCATTAGATGTACATTTATTAATTAAGATTCACTGCAAATTTAATCATTTTAATGTTGAACTTAAATTTTAATCTCCAAACTCCGCCATAAATACCAGCTTGCAATTGAATTATACGGCGACCATTTATTTACTTTTGATATTTTATAGATTCGTTTATCATCCGGTAATTTTCTAAGCCCGTAAACATTCATTACTGCCCTTCTTAAACCAAGGTCATTTACAGGGAGAACATCGGGACGTGCAAGCGTAAAGATTAAGAACATATGAACAGTCCATTCCCCTATCCCTTTAACTTTTGTTAATTCGGAAATTATTTCCTGATCATTTTTTTTAATTATACTATTTAATGAAATTTCTTTATTTAAAATTTTCCCTGATAAATCTTTAACATATTTTGTCTTTGCAATAGACAATCCCAAATTTCTTAATTCAACATCAGTTGTATTTAATATTTTTTCAGGTAACGGCTTATTATTAAAGTAACCCATAAATCTTTTATAAATAATTCTTGCAGCATAAGTAGAAAGCTGCTGGCCAATAATTGCTTTTAATAATGCATCATAATAATTTTTTCCCGGTGATAAATTATACTTGTCGCACTTTAAAATAATTTTTCTAAGTCGTTCATCATTAAGTGCAAGATGTTTGATCCCGTTTTCTATTTCTGAAGAATTCATTATTATTAATTCGAATTTTAAAAATTTTTATGGTTCAAAATAAATCTTCTACTCAAATAATTCCAGATACAGTTTTCAAAAAGAAAAGTCAATGTTATTTTTTAGTAATATCACAAATATTTTTTATTTACAGAAAGAAATTTTTTATAAAGCTCTAATGAAATTTATTTTTATATTATATTTGAACATGAAATGATGCTGAAGTAATTGATTATTCATAGAAATAATTTTTGCATTAAAAATAATTTTTTATCAATGATCATTTTATAAACCTTTAAGGGTAATCACTATGGAACAGCGGGATTATATAACTGAAAACAAAAATTCCAATAACCCAAAAGATAATCGGCTTATTGAAACTCAATCCGGGAGTGACGAACAAATGGAAAGATTAAAATTTGAAGACATGGATCTGTTATACGAAAATTTTCCAACCGATATACATAAACATTCTTTGGGTAAATATTTCAGATCGCTAAATTCATTCTTGAAATTTGTTTCTGATGATATACATTATTTTAACAACTTGATTAATAATTTATTGTTCCACCTTGAGAATAATGATAACCCTGAACAAAAAAATATTTTGCTTAATGAGGTTGCAAATGGAAATAAGTCAATTAAAAATTATATCGATATGATTTTGAATTTCTTTGAAAACCGGAATGATTTACAGTTTGAAATTGTAAGTCTTAATCAAACGATGGAAGAGAGCCTGGTGAAACTGGCAGAATATACCGATTCAAGGAAAATAAATATTTTCAGAAAATTTGATGCTGATATAAAGGTAAAAATTAATAAAGAGCAGTTTTACCAGGCTTTATTACAAATTATAAAAAGCTGGAGCCAAAATATTTGTGAAGATGGGAACATTTATATAACCACAAAGAAAAACATTAATAATATTGAAATTGAATTTTACGATAATATATCTGGGATACCCGATGAAATTTTAAAAAATATCTTTGAACCGTCCAGCCCTCTGGATTATGAATGGGAGTTCGGCCTGGTACTTGCGGATAAAATTATCAATGATCATAACGGGAAAATTTCAGTTAAGAGTTCTGATAAACTAAATACATTTACCATTACATTACCAGCATTTAATGAAAATGAATTCAGTACCCTAATTTCAGAGAGAATTCTATAGATTAAGATAACTTGATGTTTTAAGATAATTATGAAATATGATCTAATCACAATTTTAGGTCCTACCGCAGTAGGTAAAACAAAACTTGCAGCTAAACTTGCTTTTCGGTTTAATGGTGAAATCATTTCTGCTGATTCGAGACAAGTGTATAAGGGAATGAATATTGGAACCGGGAAAGATTACAATGATTATTTTGTAAACGGCAATAAAGTTAATTACCATTTAATCGATATTGTAGAGCCATATGAGGAGTTTAATTTATTTTTATTTAAGGAATATTTTTTAAAATCATTTGAAGATATTAAAGGAAGAGATAAGCTCCCCTTCCTGGTTGGAGGATCAGGTTTATATTTAAGCTCTATTTTACAAAAGTATGATCTTCAAAAAGCAGATTTTGAGTCGGATGAATACGATTACTTGAAATTGCAATCACATGAAAATTTAAAGGAACAATTAAAGGAATTAAACTCCGGTTTACACAATACAACGGATCTAAAAGAAAAAGAAAGAACTATCAAAGCAATCATTCTTGAAAAGACCAAAAATTTAACCTCTAAACTCTCTACAGAAGTAAACTCGTTAAATATTGGAATAAAATTATCAAGAGAAGAGATAAAATCCAGGATTACACAAAGACTAAATGAACGCTTAGAAGCCGGTATGGTTGATGAAGTGAAAAAACTTATTGATTCCGGAATAAGCTATGAAAGATTAAATTTCTTCGGGTTGGAATATAAATACATAAGCATGCATATTAGAGGCGAGTTAAATTATAACGACATGTTCCAAAAATTAAATAGTGCTATTCACAATTTTGCAAAAAGGCAAATGACCTGGTTCCGTAAAATGGAAAAGGAAGAAATTAAAATATATTGGATTGATGGACAGGATTACGAAAATGCTGTCAATATTATAAAAACAGAATTGCAATTATGAATTATTTACCTGAAAAGGTAGCAAAATATTTATCAAAATATTCTCTTCCGAATTGGGAACTTGAAAATACCGGCATTTCTAAAATAAATTCTATAATTGTAATTCCAGCTATTTCCGAATATCAAAATATTCGATACCTTCTTGAATCATTATCAAAAAATGATAATAAATATTTTTCTTCAACATTAATAATTTTTGTTATCAATAATTCTTTATCTTCAAATGAAGAAGTAAAGAAAGATAACCGGAAAAGCATTGATTTAATTCGCTCAATAATGTTTAAAGAAGAAAATGATGAATTCACAAAAAAAATAATTTCTTCCGGTTTACGATTAGCTTTGGTAGATGCTGCATCAAAAGGAAAAGAACTTCCCGATAAAGATTGCGGGGTTGGATTAGCAAGAAAAATCGGAATGGATCTGGCCCTTACTGCTTTTGATTACTCAACTCAAAATAAGAAGCTAATAATTAGTCTCGATGCAGACTGTAAAGTCCAGAATAATTATATTAATTTCATAATTGATTGTTTTTATGAAAAAAATTTTCCCGCCGCAGTAGTTAAATTTGAACACCATATTTCAGAAAACGAAACTGCTGCCGCAATTATCTGTTATGAAATATTTTTAAGGTACTATACACTGGGCTTAAAACTGGCAAATTCACCTTTTGCGTTCCAGATAGTAAGCTCAACAATGGTTTTCGATTTGGACACATATATAAAAGTTGAAGGAATGAACAAACGTAAAGCTGCAGAAGATTTTTATTTCCTGGAAAAGATAGCAAAAAGATCTGAAATTGAAGAAATAAATTCTACAACGGTTTATCCTTCTTCGAGAAGCTCATGGCGAGTTCCGTTTGGAACAGGAAGAAGTGTTCAAAGATTTATTGATAAAGTACAAAACGAATATCTATTATATGATCCGGAGTCATTTCTAGTCTTAAAGAATTGGCTTAAGGTTTTTAATAATCCGGAGAAATTATCTGCAAAAGAATATTTAAGTACTTCAGAAAATATTCATCCGGGTTTATACAAATTTCTAATTGATAACAAGTTTGAATATTCATGGAATAAGATTATGAATAATTCTAAATCAGAATCACAGTTGGTGAGGCAGAAGATCGATTGGTTTGACGGCTTCCGGACGTTAAAGCTTATACATTACTTAAGAGACAAAGCTTTCCCTTTAATAAACATGTTTGATGCTCTTGACAGTATTTTATCTTATTTTAATTATTCGCCTGGGGTAAAAAGAAAGCAAAATGAAATTCCCAGGAAAGATGCTCAAATTATTTATTTGAATATTCTAAGAGAATTAACCTAAATATGATAACAAAAACCTCGCCGGATGAAATACAAAATTATTTATCGGATGCATCCAATTTTAAGGGATTCTGCGATGCTGTTTATTTCCCTGAAACAAAAAAAGAAATACCGGAAATATTAATTGAAGCGAACAAAAATAAAACTCCGGTTACGATAGCGGGGAACAGAACCGGTTTAGCCGGGGCTTGTGTTCCTTTAGGTGGTGTTGTAATTTCAACAGAAAAACTAAATAAAATTATAAAAATAAATGCTAAAGAACTTTATGCAGTTTTAGAGCCAGGTGTAATATTAGCAGATTTTCAAAGCATACTTAAAGAAAAAAAACTTTTATATCCGCCGGATCCGACAGAAGAAAATTGTTTTATCGGGGGAACAGTTGCAACGAATGCTTCCGGAAAAAAAACTTTTAAATATGGCCCAACTAGAAATTTTGTTTTGGAACTGGAAATTATTTTAGCCGATGGAGAGACGCTGCATCTTTCAAGGAACGGAAAAAAAGCAGATAACTATAATTTAAAGCTGCAATCAGAATCAGGCAAAGAGTTTGAAATTGAAATTCCCGATTTTAAAATGCCGGGAACCAAAAATGCTTCTGGATATTTTTGTAAAAAAGATATGGATGCCATTGATCTTTTTATCGGATCCGAAGGGACGCTTGGCATAATTACAAAAGTTAAGGTAAAAATCGTACCGTATCCTGCGGATATTCTCTCTTCAGTTGTTTTTTTTAATGATGAAAGAAATGCCCTCTCATTTATAAAAAATGCGAGAGAAATTTCTTTTGATACACGATTAAATAAAATTGTAGATTCAATCGATGCACTTGCGTTAGAGTTTTTCGATGAAAACTCTCTAAATTATTTACAGGAAGATAACAGCCGGATTCCGCTTAGTGCAAAAGCCGCTGTTTGGTTTGAACAGGAAATAGGCTCAAATGAAGAATTAATATTGGAAAAATGGATGAGCTTGATAAATGAATTTAATGGAGATGAAGAGAGTGCATGGTTTGCTTTTTCAGAGTCAGATAAAAAAAATATTGAACAATTTAGACATTCGCTGCCTCTAAAAGTAAACGAATATATCTCAAAAAATAATTTAAGAAAATTAGGGACTGATGTTGCAGTCCCGCATGATAAATTTGAGGAGCTTTATTTTTATTCAAAGAGTGAAGTAGAAAAAGAAAATCTCGGTTATGTGGTATTCGGACATTTTGGTAATTCGCATGTTCACTTAAATATGCTCCCGCAAAATCAAAAAGAAATGGAAATCGGAAAATCTATCTATAAAATAATATGCAGCAAAGCTATTGAATTGGGGGGAACAGTTTCAGCAGAACACGGAATTGGAAAGCTTAAAACAGAATACCTATTGGAAATGTATGGGCAGAATAATATAGAAAAAATGATAGCAGTTAAAAAAGTGCTTGATCCTAATTTTATTTTAGGAAGAGGAAATATATTTGGTATTAATATTTAAATACCTTCGAGGTTAAGGTTCCCTATTCGATATTTTAACCTCGAAGGTTAGAATTTTTTAATTCCTTTTTTAATTCTTTATAATCCGGACAAAATCTTTCTACCAGTCTCCAAAATTTAGTTGAATGGTTTAATTCTTTTGTATGACACAATTCATGGATAATTACATAATCTATTACTTCTTTTCTAAACTGCAGAAGCTTGTAATTAAACGATAAATTACCTTTTGAAGAACAGCTTCCCCATCTCGTTTTTTGTCCTCTTATTTTTATTGTTTTGAAATTGAAGCCGAATGCTTCCGATAGATACTGTATTCTTTTATAAAAATAGTCTTTTGCAGTTTTTCTTAAATAGAAATGATAAATTTCTTCTTTAGTAATTTTACTGTCAGCCGGACTTTCAACTAATAAAATATTTTTTCTGAATCTAATCTTATGTTTTATTAAGAAAAAATTAAAATTTTGCTCAACAACTATTTTTTCACCAAACAAATAAAATTCATTTTTGCCGAGTAAATGAATTAAATTTTTTTGATATTTCTTTATCCAGTCAACTTTGCCGTGAATGAATTTTTCGCCGTCTTTAATTGAATATCTTTTCGGTATAATTAATTCGAGCTCGTTAGAAGAAGTAATTCTTAGTTGAAGATATTTTGCTTTTTTACTTAATCTAATTTGATAGGTAAGTTCAGTATCATTTATAAAAAGTTTTGCATAACTAATCCTTTTTCTCATCGTATAACTTTCTTTTTTACTACTATTTCAAATCTTCTTATTTAATAATAAAAAGACTAAACATTCATTTAATGAAATTTACATTTTTAAAAAGACCCGGATCATGCAAAAATTTATTCTGAAAAACTTCATCATATTTACTGATCTATTTTAGAATTTTGTAAGAAGTTTTATCTTTAGAATCCTGCAATGTTATCCCGATTTCTTTCAACTCATCTCTTATTTTATCTGCCAAAGCAAAATTCTTTTCTTTCTTTGCTTCGATTCTTAATTTGATAAAAAGTTCAATGAGATCATTCTGCAGCTCTCCGTTGCTTTGAGTTGTAATTTTTGAGAAATCAAGAATCCCTAAAACACCATCTGCTGTTTGCTGCAAGAAATTCTTTACATTGGAATAGAATTCCGAATTTATTTTTTCATTTTCAGAAATAGTTCTATTAACATCCCGGATGAAATCAAAAATAACAGCACAAGCTTGCGGTGAATTAAAATCATCATCCATAGCCGAAGTAAAACTATTTTGGTATTTATCGAATTCAAATTCTGGATTTACACCGTCATTCATATTCGCTCTTATTTCCTCTTCAACTTTTTCAACAAGATTATTTAGTTTTTCCAATCCTTTTTCTGCAGAAGATAAAAGCTCATCACTGAAATTTAACGGACCGGCGTAATGTGTTTGCGCAAAAGCCAATCTTATAGATTCCGCTGAATATTTTTTCAATATATCTCTAGCGGTAAAAAAATTCCCAAGAGACTTTGACATTTTTTCATTATCAATATTTAAAAAACCAAAATGGATCCAGTAATTAACAAACTTTTTCCCGTTTGCACCTTCACTTTGCGCAATTTCATTTTCATGATGCGGGAAAATTAAATCGTGTCCGCCTGCATGAATATCAAATGTCTCTCCCAGATGTTTGCAGCTCATAGCCGAGCACTCAATATGCCACCCAGGTCTTCCCTTTCCCCACGGACTTTCCCAAAACGGTTCCCCTTTTTTAGCTTTTTTCCACAATGCAAAATCTAGCGGATCTTTTTTTTCAACATTAACTTCAACTCTTGCGCCTGATTCCAGTTCCTCGATTTTTTTACCGCTTAATTTTCCATATCCATTAAATTTTCTAACATCATAAAATACATTCCCATCAACTTCATATGCAAAACCTTTTTCTTCCAGGTTCTTTATCATCCGGATTATATCTTCAATATGTTCCGTAGCTTTGGGATAAATATCTGCTTTTTTAATGTTCAATCTATTTATGTCTTCGAAAAAAGCATTTGTATATTTTTCAGCTACAGCTCGAGCTTCAATTTTCTCTTCATTTGATTTATTAATAATTCTATCATCAATGTCGGTCAAATTCATTACATATTTTACATTGAGTCCTTTATATTCAAGATATCTTCTAATGATATCCGACATTATAAAAGAGCGTGCATTCCCAATATGGAAGTAATTGTAAACCGTAGGTCCGCAAACGTACATCCTAACTTCATTTTGATTAATAGGTTTAAATTCTTCTTTTTGTTTCGTTAATGTATTATAAATAGAGAGCATAGTTATTTTTCTTATTAATGTTATAAATCGAAATAAGCAGATTTAACTTTGTCAAAATTGTACTTCTAATTTAAGATGATTTTGTTGAATTGAAAAATACGGTGAATAAAAATGATGCAGGGGAATGCAAAATCCTGCCTGCCGGAAGGAAAGTTGCATTCCCTGCTTATTAATTCTTATCTCATTATGCACCTGTTTTACTCATCTTTAACTCCCAATAAATTAATATTGAAAATGTATTGACCTTTTAAGAAATTTTTCTTAAATAGAAACAAGCATAATTTTCACTATGAAAAGGGATGGGGTAATGAAAGTATGTGGATCCATAATCGCTAATTTCAGATTAAAATATTTACTTCTTTCGCGGGGGGGGGCGACATATCCATATTTCATTTTTATTTTATACCCTTCGCTTTAAAACTAAATCTCTTTTCGATTTTACTATTTATATTTGCTCTTGCAGGTGAACAACTGGCTTTAGATTATTCAAAAATAGAAACTGGAAAGGCAATGAAAAAAATAATAAATCTAACATATATATGTTTATTTCTATTTATCTCACTTAGCTGCAATAATGATCCGATCACTCCGCCTGAAGATCAACCGGGAAGAAGAGATTATGCGTGGACTGTAGATACAATACCTAACTATATGACAAGAATGTGGGGATATTCTCCTACAGATGTTTGGGTAGTAGGACCGCCAGGCGATTTTAGTAAATCAATCTATCATTTTGATGGACTTAAGTGGTCAACAGATGAAGTTTTTAGATTAGTTGATCCTCACTCAATTTTTGGATTTTCAAGTAATAATATTTATATGGGGAGCAGCAATGGTAGAATTTGGCATTTTGACGGAACTTGGAAAGAAATTGCAGCTTTAACTAAAGATGGGCACAGTGATATTGTATTTGATAATATGTGGGGAACTACAACGAATTTATTTGGGCGTGCATTATCAAATGATCTTTATGCTTTTGGTGCATATGTTGATGAAAAAGGGAATTTTAACAAAAGCATTATTGCACATTATTTTTCTGGTAAATGGGAAATGTTAAATACCGATGGATTATTTGGGATAGTTGTGCATCTATATAAGAATAGTTATGATAAAAAAATATATATGCAGGTTATTGAAATTGGTGGAGCAGAACGGCTTGATAGTACCTATATTTATGAATATGCGTCTGGAAAGTACAGTGAAATTTACGGAGATGAGTGGTTACAAGGATTGCAGGCTGATATAAGTTTAATAAATGGAGAAGTATATTTTGCTCTAGGAAGTGAAATAGCAACAAGAGTTGATAATAAATTTCAAACAGTGTTAAAAGTCGATAATCCTAATTTTTACCAGCGTATTTGGGGAAGAGGTTCAAAAGATATTTTTCTTATGATGGTAGATGGTTTAGCTCATTATAATGGAACCGATATAGAATATTTATTTCACTATCCATTTCATACACAAATTGCTGGAGCTGCACTTTTTGAAAATGATGTTTTCTTTTTAGTATATCAATCACAAGGCAATTTGAATTTAATTTACCATGGAAAAATAAATAATGGAGGGTAAAGCTTAAAAATAATGGAGACGATGCTGGAACATCGCCTCCATTTGTTTAGAATAGTCCTTAAGGCTGGCTACCTTTTTTATCATTCAAATAGAATGAATATGGGCTATTCTTGTTTTAAAAATAATCAATTTTTAAACAAATAAAAGGAGGAAAAAACAAACATAATAATTCTTAATAATCTTAATAAAAAAATCATAAAGAATAATAACGAAAGGGAAAAAAATGAAATGTTTAAGAATTATTTTCATATTTTCATTTATTATGCTGTATTATTTTACAGCTTATTCACAACAATACCATACTGTTTTAGGTGTGCAATTTCGTACAAAGGTTGACAAATGGTATAATTCACAACAACAATATACATATTACGATCCTACCACTTATGATTACGGTTCTGAGCGACTTCAAATTCCGAATACCGATCCACCAGTATATGCTGATCATTATTATCATGCAGTTATTCGATTCGATTTAAGTTCTATACCTATAGGTTCCACAAATTTAACTGCAACTTTATATGCACATGAAGGTTCTTTCAGTACAGGCAGAGCCCGAATAGTCACTGCTCCTGATGATCTAAATTTCAATTATATGTTAGGGTGTTGGAATGCAGCAGAAAATGGTGGTTATTTATTTGAAATAACTCAGGACCCTTATAATTATAATGCTTCGTCAATTGTAGCTCAAAAATTAAGTCAACGTTATATAAACTTTGGAATGAAAGGAGTAAGTGATCTTGGAAATACAGGTACTATTGATTTTCATTTAACTATATATTATGATGCACCTGTAACGATTACTACTGATAATAATTTTACTTCTAATATTGGTGATCATGGCGAAATGATCATCTCTGGATTTACTGGAAACCAACGAGTACCAAAAACCTTCCAAAGAAATTCATCATCGAATTTAACTTTACAGGCTGTTTCTCCTCAAACAGATAATCAGGGTTATCAAGAATTATGGTATACAGGATCTTCATATCATAGTGAATGGCAAAGAAATGATGTACCTCAATCTCAGAACAATCCATTAAGTTTTACCGTTTCATCCGATGATAATGGAAAAACCTATAAAGCAATTTATCGGCAGTTAAAAGTAACCACAAGCGGTGCTTTGTCTTCAAGCGAAACCTGGTTTACCAATGTTACTTTAACGGGAAATGTAACTGTACCATCCGGTGTAACATTAACTTTAACTTCTGGGTCACCCCCTGCATTGTTTGATTTGCGGACTTACTCAATTACTTCAACCGGCGGGACAATAGTTCTACAAGGCAATCCGATTTTTATAACACCGTTAAGAGCAAAAGTAAATTCTTCCGGGACATTAAAAGGTTTATTTACTTCATTACAATCGGCAGTAAACTTTGCTTCCTCTGGAAATGAGGTAGTAGTGCAAAGCGGTACTTTTACTGAGAATTTTTCTGTTGTAAGTAAAAACAATTTAACCCTCCATGGCATAGATGCAACACACTCTATTATAAACGGCACTATTAGTTTAAATAGTTCCAGCGGGCTTAATATTTATAATCTATATTGAAATAGTGTAAATGTAAACAGCTGTACAAATCCGAGTATTGGTCTTGTTGTTTGGGGATCCGGATCTGGTACAGGAATTAATATGTCCAGCACTTCATATTTTACCTTAAATGGGCAATGCACAAATTTTTCAACGGGATTTGCTCCGCATTATAGCAGCGGTAATATAAATGCTTATGATAATATGAGAAATAATGGAACAGCAATATCTGCTTATGATAATTCAAACATTTATCCATCATTTAATTATTTCTGCGGAAGTGTCAACTATGATTTAAGTGCTTACTATGGGGCATATATTTTAGCACAAAATTGCTATTATAATAACGGAACTCCACGTTTATTTAGACAAGGTGGTTATATTGACATAGGGGGAGCAAACAATTGCAGTTTATTAAAAGGTAACAGTATTGCAGAAAATGATCTACAAAATGAAGATATACAAAGTAATGGTGAAGTGCCCCAAGAATTCCGGGAAACAAATATTAAATATTTTGAGCTATCAAAAAAAGTAAGTGAGGATTTAAGGACTAACGGAAAAATAGATCAAAGTAAATATTCAGAAGAATTTAATGAAGTTATTAATGGATTTAAGGATTTTATTGATAAAAATCCTGATTCCGATCTATCAAATACTGCGCTTGTTACAGCCGCACATAGTTTCAGACAACTCGATGATTTTAAGGGGATGAATTTATTCCTGCAAGAAATATCAAAAAACAGCAAGCTCATAAACAAAAAAGGATTAGCTAAGCGGCTGATGATAGATTATTATATCCATGAGAATGACTTTACAAATGCAATAAGCATAGCAGATGAAACAATAAAAGAAAATGCAAATGATAAAAATTTGTTGTGCGATGTTGTATTAGCCAAAGGGCTGATATATTCACATAATTTAGATAACGAAACCGCTGCAATAAGTGCTTTCTCTGATATAATAAATAATTATTCAGATAACTCGTTGGTTGAATTTGCTAAGAGTGAATTAAAACTTTTAGAGGTTAAACCGGAGAAACAAGCAAAAGAAAATTCTTCTGAAGAAAGTAATTTAGAATTCAGCACCAGCAGCTATCCTAATCCGTTTAACCCAACGACTGTAATAAACTATACTTTACCGGTTGATGCAAAAGTTTTAATAAAGGTTTATGATATACTCGGGAGAGAAGTAATAGAATTAGTAAACGAATTTAAGGGTGCTGGGAAATACTCTGTTCAATTCGATGGAAGTAATTTATCAAGCGGTGTTTACTTCTATTCAATAACAGCGGATAATTATCATCAAACAAAGAAGATAGTTTTAACGAAGTAATTTTATTAGTAGGGAATGCAAAATCTGCCTTGCCGGCAGGTTGCATTCCCTGCTATTAATTTAAATCATTTTCCTTCTTTGCTTTGCAACTATAATTAATCCAAGCATCCCCAGGTCGCTGTACAAAAGAGGAGCAAAAACCGGGGCAAACACCAGCATCCTTTCTAAGCTTATATTACCTGTTCCTGCAAGATCGGCAGAGAGATGAAATCCAAAACCCATAACGCCCACAACTATAGCTGCTATCATTGTCCAAAAATAAACCAGTTCATCCTTTTTAGACCATTGATTGGAAAGTGCTATTGTTATAACAACTGAAGTAGCAAACAATCCGTAAACTATTGCAATTAATTTATATACCGAATATCCATATTGTGCATGATCAATTGTCGAAGTGACCGCACTTGCACCAAAGCCCAAACCTACAAGCCATAAGAAATGTTTGTCTCTCGAAATAGGTGCTTTGAATATTCCAAGACCGGGTATTTTTAAAACTCCCGGGGAATTTTCTACTTCTTCCGTAATTGCATATAACCCAAGCAAAGAAATCCCCGAAAAAGCCAACGGCGCTAAAATCGGTGAACCGAAAACCAGCCATGCCCAGCTTAGATGACCCAACGGATTTAAGACAGCATTCATATGAAAAGCCATTCCAATTACACCCACTAAAATTCCTATTGACATTAAAGCAATATGAATTATTGCAAAAGACTTTTTAGGACTTGGCTGAAATGAAACAATAAAACAGGACATTGCTCCCAACGGGAAAAAATAGATCGGTATCCATTCGTAAACCGGAATAAAACTATTTATAGAATGCGCCAGGGCAACATCTATTCCCGTAAAGAAAAGATTTATTCCGACAAAAATAAGAAGCAAACGGTTCTTCTCCATCGGGAGCCTGACATTTGCAAGATGAAATATTTCAACATTATTCATTACCTGGCTCCTCTTTTGTGTTCGTCTCTTAATTTCTTTGCATCTTCTTTTACCTTATTTAATTCTTTTAATAAAGGATAAATACCGTGCCATTGAACAAAATCCGGTCCTTGCATATATGCTGCAAACTTTGCGGACCTTCCGTAATAATGCCATAGATCAAAAGCATCAAAGCTTATCTGAGTAGCAAAAGGTTTTTTTGTAATTATACCGTCTTTAACTAATCCTTCAATAATATTTGAAGCTTCTTTTACTTTTTTATTAACGAAAGATGTTACACTGTCAGCTCTTGTATAGATTTTATTTATAAAATTTTCCGAATGGCAATTGCTGCAAACAGATTTCATTGCTTCCCTGCCTTCAATTTTATTAGGCCTATCGGTTGTAACAGCAGCAAATAAAAATTTTGATAACCTTTGACCGACATCATGCGTTGTTCCCTGGTTACCGAAACCACTTATATGGCATGTTGCGCAGGTCGGTGCAGGCATATCCTGCGTTGTTAACCTGCCGGGTTTCTGATCCCAATTCCATTTTTCACCTTCTGTTTTATACATAACTCCGTGAGCTGATTCATCATAAATTTCCATCTGGGGATGATCGGGACCTAAATGACATTGTCCGCATATTTCAGGCTTTCGAACCTGAGCTAAAGAAAATTCATGGCGTAAATGACATTTATTGCAATTGCCGATACTCCCATCTGCATTAGGTTTACCGATTGAATGACAGCTTTGACAGGCTGCAGGTGTTACGGAAGGTCCTTCAATATCAAACAGGGAGTTTCTAGTTGCAGTAATTATTCCGTTTGGTCCCCTGTTTGCTTCGGGAATATTTTGATTAACAAATTTTTGCTGTTCAGGAGAAAAATCATCAAATCCGCTTAAAGCCATCCATGAAGGTGCACCATGCCTGCTATGATCAAACTGTCTTGTTTCCGATGGATGGCATTTTGCACATTGTTTTGGAGTAGGTGAAACAGTGATAAAAAATCCTTCATGTTCCTTCCCCATCGGATTTGCTTTATCAACAACGTGACAATCGGTACATTTCACCCCTGCTCTTGCCATTGTACTTACGGCAAACTGGTTTACAATATCGGGAGATACCCTTCTATGACATGTTGCACATTTATCTGCAGGATCAAAAACAACTTTATTTGTATTATTTTCAATAGTTGGAATTTCTCCGCCGCTAGGAAGCCCGGTAAAAAGATAAATGACCAATAATATCACAATTGTAGTTGTTACTCCTATAATAAGTGTCTTCGGTATTTGATTTGGCATTTTAATCTCCTATTTACAAGGAATTATAATAATCATTATTAATGCAAGATAATTATTTTATAAAAAAACTAAAATTTTAAACGGATATTAATTTTTAGCGATTAGTATTTAGTACCAATACAGATGCTAGTCACTTTAAAAGTGACTGACATCTTAAGAGCTCAATTATAAATTAACTTTGTAATCTTGCAATCAAGCCTTTA
>CAYUVK010000098.1:0-19473 GCA_964448105.1 uncultured Ignavibacteriaceae bacterium | reverse complement strand
AATTATTAATCACTTTCTTCAATTATTTCTTCTCCTTTATTAATTGCATACCTTCGATCCGAGTAAAGCTTCCCTATTTCCGCACCAATTATAAAAACTGTGGATGAATAGTAAATCCAAAATGCAACTACCACAAACAAGACATAGGTTCCATAAATTTTACCTAATGATGAGAAATGATAAATATAATAACCAAATATTTGCTTAGCAGTTTCCCACAAAACAGCAGCCCACAAAGCACTTAAAAAGGTAGCTTTCTTTCCAATTTTTTTCTTCGGTACAGTAAAATACAATATAGAGAATAAAATAAAAACCAGTACTAGTGATAAAGCAGAAAAAACTACATGTTCAAAAATTCCTGAATATAAAAAATGAAGAGATTGAAACTGATCTGCTTTTTGCCGAAGAAGGTCTACAAAAGGCATCAACACTGTGGTTATAAAAAATATAATTATCACCATAATTACAAGGGCAAAGTCCTTTAGTTTAGCCAGGATAAAATGTTCATCTGATTTAGAGTCTAACACGGTATTAAGTATGGTACGCATACTACTAAACAATCCGCTGGCAGCAAACAATAATCCGAAACCTCCTATTACCCCAGCTAAATTTTTATATTCAATTACTTCATTAATGCGCGTGAAAATAATTCTTTTTACAAACTCAGAGTACTGATGATAAGGAATAACTGTATCAATTAATCCGTTTACTTGGAATTGCATATACTCTGAATTAAGGATGGTTCCAACCACAGCAAAGACTATTAGAGCAAAAGGAATAATGCACACAAAAATAGAAAATGATAATCCGCCTGCAAGTAAAAAGACGTGGTGTTCATCTGTACGGTTTATAATACCGCCAAAATAGTGTCTTATAAAATCTCTAATATTTTGAAAGCGAGGTGTTAGATTTAATTTAAATCTTACAATACGATACTTTTGATATAAAGAAATTTTTTTTACTTTTTCTTTGATCTTTATCTTAATCATTCATAATAAGTGGAATTGTATTGTAGTATAATTCAATCAACCTATCAACACTAATCTCGATTTTATTATTTACAGAGAATTTTTTCCCTCCTGTTTCACCTAGAAAAGTAAAGGCTTGATTTTTTTCTTTTAAAGAAGATTCGAATTTGTCTCTATTATTTTTTTCTGTTGTTACTATAACCCTTGATTGAGTTTCTGAAAACAAAGAAAAATCTTCCCTGGATTTTATTGGAATGTTTACTTTTGCACCAATTGGATTTTCTTCATTAATTATGCAGCATTCGGCTAAGGCACATATACTTCCGCCTTCGGATATATCATGTGCTGATTCAATTAAATTTTTATCCATTAGATCTAATAAAGAATCATGGAGTTTCTTTTCAACTTCCAAATTAATTTTTGGAGAATCTCCTACTACTTTAGTATGAATTACTTTAAGATATTCACTTCCACCTAATTCCTCAAAATCTTCACCCAAAACATAAATTAAATCTCCCTCTTCTTTAAAAAAAGAAGTTGTGATATTTTCAATCTTTTCAATTAATCCGACCATCCCAATTGTGGGTGTAGGGTAAACAGCCGCATTTGGTGATTCATTATAAAAGCTTACATTACCACCTGTTACAGGAGTATCAAAAAATCTGCATGCTTCTCCCATTCCTTCTACAGCTTCTTTGAATTGCCAGTAATTTTCTGGTTTATAAGGATTTCCAAAGTTTAAACAATTAGTAATTGCGAGCGGAATTCCACCTGAACAAACAATATTTCTAGCAGATTCCGTAACTGCTATTTTTGCACCTTCTTTTGGATTTAAATAAACATACCTTGAATTACAGTCGGTCTTCATTGCAAGGGCTTTATTCGTATCTTTAATATAGACTACTGCAGCATCACAACCAGGTCCAACAATTGTATTGGTCCTGACCATTGAATCATATTGTTCATAAACCCATTTTTTTGAGGCTATGTTTGGAGATGAAAATATTTTTTCAAAAACTGTAGTTAAATTTTCAGTGGAAGGTAATTTAGAAAAATCAAAATTTCTTGTTTGTTTTAAGTATGCAGGTTCTTTAGTTTCCCTGAAATAAACTGGTGCCCCACCCCCTAAGACTAATTCAAATGGAGGGATTTCTGCTTTTTCTTCTCCCTCATATTCAATATAAAGCTTTCCATCATTTGTAACTTCACCGACTATTTCACAATGAAGATCCCATTTTTCAAAAACTTTTTTAACATCGTTTTCAAATCCTTTTTTTACAACACACAACATTCTTTCCTGGCTTTCCGAAAGCATTATTTCATAGGCAGTCATCCCCTTTTCACGCAAAGGTACTTTATCCAAATTGATTCTCATACCAGATTCCCCTTTAGCACTCATCTCGCAAGTAGAACAAGAAATTCCAGCCGCACCCATATCCTGGATTCCAATTAACCATCCGTTTTTAATAATTTCCAATGATGCTTCCAATAAAAGCTTTTCAGTAAATGGATCACCTACTTGAACGGAAGGTCTTTTTGCTTCGGATTTTTCAGAAATTTCTTCCGATGCAAAAGTTGCCCCATGAATCCCATCTCTCCCAGTAGAAGAACCAACAATCATAACGGGATTTCCTTCACCTTTTGCAACAGCACTCGCGACCTGGTCAATTTTTACAATTCCAACAGCCATAGCATTTACCAAAGGATTATCCTGATATGATTCGTCAAAATAAACTTCACCAGCCACTGTTGGAACTCCAAAGCTATTACCATAATCGCCGATTCCTCTAACTACCCCATCAAAAAGAAATCTAGTTCTTGCATCTTTCAAAGAACCGAATCTCAAAGAATCTAATGAAGCAATTGGACGAGCACCCATTGTAAAAATATCACGCATAATTCCGCCAACACCGGTTGCAGCTCCCTGGTACGGCTCAACAGCGGATGGATGATTGTGACTTTCAATTTTAAATGCAACTGCCAAACCATCGCCAATATCAACCAGGCCCGCATTCTCTTCCCCGGCACCGACTAATAATCTTCCGCCTTCTCTTGGTAATGTTTTCAATAAGGCAATTGAATTTTTATAACTGCAGTGTTCGCTCCACATTACACTAAAAATTCCCAGCTCTGTAAAACTGGGGGTTCTTCCCAGAATTTTTAATATTCTTTCATATTCTTCTTCGGTTAAACCATGCTCTTTAGCCAATTCAAAATTTACTTCAGGTTCTTTTTTTGTCAAGGTTTCTTCCATTTCTACTTTCGTTTTAAATTCTCGATTTTACTCTCACTCCAACATTAAATCAGATTAAGAGAATTTAATTCTTAAAATGAATTTTTGTATAATGTTTAAAATGTATTTCTACAAATATAAAAATAATTATTTTGAATTAAGTGAATGGAAGGTTTTTTATTGATGAGAAAAAATAATGAGTTCTATCTCAATAACCTTCGAGTTAAAGTATCGCTTCTCTAATTATTAACCTTGAAGGTTCTCACCTTATATAACTTTATCGAGAGGTTTTCTTCTCTTTTCACGAAGATTTTTGAATTGGGAAGGAGTAAGTCCGGTTATTTTTTTAAATTGGCTTGAGAGATGCTGAACGCTGCTGTAACCTAATCTGTAAGAAATCTCTGTTAAAGAAAGTTCGTTGTAAATTAATAGCTCTTTAACTTTTTCAATTTTTTGATTTATGATATAGGTTTCCAATGTAACACCTTCATGTGAAGAAAATAAAGAGCTTATATATTGGTAACTCTTATTAATCCTTTCTGAGATATAATCACTAAAATGTATGTTTATTAGTTGATCTTCACTTTGTTTTTGAATTAATTCAATTACAATTACTTTGATTTTCTCAACAATCTTTGCCTGATTATCATCAATAAGTTCAAAACCGTTTAACTCAAGAACTTCTCTTATTTTATTTTCATTTATATCTTTTGTTGATGAAACAACAACTTCTCCTAAAATAATATTCTCAACGTTCAAATTTAATTTTTCAAGTTCTTCTTTAACGACTTTAATGCACCGGGCACAAACCATATTTTTTATATATAAAGTTTTTTTATTCATTCTTAGTCAATATATTATTTACTAATTTACTGCAGATTTTGTTCCTTTGTTCCAGTTAAACAATAAGGGACAAGTTTAAAACTTGTCCCTATAATTTTATGGTGCCTGTATAATAGTAATTTCAAAAGGCTGAATTGTAAGAGAAATATCGGTTAATACCGGACCTCCAAAACGGGCATACGTCGAATCCTGTTTTACAGACAATTGTTCTCCATGAATTAGTTCTTTCCAGCCTGAAGTAGGTAGCTCCTTTGTGAATCTTAAGGATAATGGAGCAGTTTCATTACTCATATTATAAAGTACATATTGATTTTGACCAAATAAATACATTGCCACCTTACCGGGTCCCTGCAAAGTTACACCTAATTCTTTATAAAAAGATCGTCTTATTGTATTAAGTACTTCGGTTGGAAGCATTAACAAATCATAACTATTTTCCGGCATGTTCAAGACGTAAATATTTCCTTTTAAGTATTGTGCTTCAAGCATAATTCCGTAATCATAATCTTCCCATACAACTGCAGCATTTCGTACATAAGGCCATGTTGTAGTCTCGATACGCGGGAAAGTGAAGGCTTTATCAGCTTTTATAGTTTGTTGTCTAAACCACCCTTCACGTGTACGAAATTCGGAAGATGAAACAGTACCTCCATAATCAACAAGACTTAAAGTATTTTTAAATTCAGTGTTTTGTAATTTTTGCCATAAATCCCAGGTCATAAATATATCATTTCCATTGCGCAAACTGTTAAGCATCTGGCCGGCAAGCTGCTCTGGTGAATTATGAAAAAGTGAATGTAAAGTAAAAATGGCATTCTGACTTTTATCAGGGAATTGTGCCGCAGGGGCAATCGGTATTCCCGCCATTCCGAGATAACCAAAAATATTGTACTCACCTGTCGAACCATAAGGCAGATACATAGGAACACCTCTTGAAGAACCTTTTAGTAAACCTGCAACTTTATCAAACTCAGGCAGCATGTCTCGGAAATGAGGATAAACATCACTGGACAGGCCGGTTGTTGGGTAGAGCTGTCCTGCACACCAGAGAATTATTTCTGGGGCCTTTGCAAGAACTGCCTGCCAAACTTGAGCAACATAATCATTTGCTGCTCCTTCCATACCATAATTATCTAACCATGCTCCGATCCATTTTGACGGATTGACACTGGAAAACCATTTCTGGAAAATATAACCGCTGTAAATCGGTATATGCTGGTCCTGGATTTCCGGAACGCGTGTTTCAATACCGACAGCCATTTTATCAAATTGATTTGTTTCATTATAAACATCATAACCGTTTTGCCTGTGACCTTCATACCAGTTCGGGTATTTAATAATTACTTGAACTTTGGGATTAACTTCCTTTGCAGCATCAATGATATACTTTTTTGATTGCTCAAGAATTAATTTTGTCCGGTAGTCCGCCCAGCTTTGGTTACCTCTATCTTCAACACTTTTAGGATCTGTCGCTGTTGTAAAGAGCCAATCGTCAAGAATAATATTATCAAAAACTTGAGCCAGAGCCTGCATCCGTTTTTTAAGCACATTTAAATCATCAGGATCATTATATGTTGAAGGACCGCCTTTTGATGAAACCGGAACCATTGAACCGGAAACTTTGATTCCCTTTGATTTAAATCGGCTTGCTACTTTTTTTAATAATGCAACATCACCATCACCACGACTATTTCCTTCCAGATAGACTTTGTAGGCTTTAACAGGGGCAAAATATTCCATAGTTTTTTGGAACTGTACCGAATCTGCAAGAAGTTTTTCGACGTCGCTATGGGTAAAGTATATTGCATATTTTAAGTTTGTCCATCCGTTGTTAGATGTTTCCATTTGGTTTTGTCCTAATGCAGGTTTTGTGCTGTTTAGTAAAACAATTGCAAAAGCGACAGATAAAATTGCTAAATATCTATAAACAACTTTCATTATTCCTCCGGTGAATATTTTGGTCAGGGGTAGAGCATTTCATCTTATAAATGACGCAGAATGTTTTATGTTCCTAATTACTTTCAAAATTATCTGTTTCGAAACTTAAGTGCAAATTTGCGGATTATATAGAGGTTCAATAATTGAAATATTCGACAACTTTAAATTAATTTGTTAATGTATAAATGATATTATTTGCATTCTCTTGATCGATACGGTTCGGCTCAAGTTTAAAATTATTTTTTTCAAGGAGCTTTAACGAACCAATATTTTCTTTATGTGTATAAGCATCAATTTTTTTAAGTCTAATTGTTTGAAAACCGTAGTTGATGATGCATCTTAGTGCTTCATTCATTAATCCCTTTCCCTGGAAAGAAGGTTTTAATTCATATCCGATTTCTGCTGTAGTTTTATCATCTGAAAAATTCCATAAGCAAATTGTCCCGATAAGCTCAGGAATATTTTTTAGACATATTGCCCAATAGGTCCATTTATTATTATTTATACCATCATTGATCATTTTAATAAATTCATTGGCTTCATTGATGTTTATTTGTTTAGGCCTATCAATATATTTATTTACACTATTATCGGAGCGTAACAAAAAAATGGCAGCATCATCAGAGTTTTTTAATTGGCGTAAAATCAATCGTTCCGTGGTTAGGGTGGGGAAAGGCGAGAAGTTTAGTTGTTTCATTTTTTATTTCTTAAGGTTTTTAAAGATAAATATAAGATATTTGATTTATTATAAATCATGAATGATAACCATTATTTTATATTTCCGACCTTTTTTTGTTATTTCCAAATTAATTAAATTAAAAAGAATATTAATATAAATTTCTCAATTAAATATGAATAAATTTATCGACCTTAGAAGCGATACAGTTACCAGACCTTCAGAAAAAATGCGTAAAGCAATGTATGAAGCTGAAGTTGGTGACGATGTATTTGGAGAAGATCCGACAGTTAATAAACTTCAGGAATATGCCGCTGAGGTTTTAGGTAAAGAAGCCGCGCTTTATGTAGCTAGCGGAGTTATGGGGAATCAAATCTGCTTAAATGTTTTAACCAATCCCGGTGATGAAGTTATCTGTGAAAAAGATGCACATATTTTTCACTATGAATCCGGTTCACCGGCTGCCTTGAGCGGCATACAATTAATGCCGGTAGAAGGAAAGCTCGGTGTAATTACCGCCGATCAAATAGAACCTTTGATAAGACCTGAAAGTGCATATTATATGCCAAGGACAAAAGTTGTCGAGATTGAAAATACTCATAACCGAGCGGGCGGTACAATTTATCCTCTTGAAGAAATCAAAAAGATAAAAGAACTGGTCAATAAATATCATTTATTATTTCACCTGGATGGTGCGAGAATCTGGAATGCTTCCGTTGCAACAAAGATACCTGTTAAAGAATATGCCTCCTATTTTAATTCTATTTCATGCTGCTTGTCAAAAGGGCTCGGTGCACCTGTAGGTTCCATAATCGGCGGGAGTAAAGAATTTATTAAAGAAGCTTTTAGAGTGAGAAAAGCGTGGGGTGGGGGAATGAGACAAGTTGGAATTCTTGCCGCTGCCGGATTATTTGCTTTAAAAAACAATATTGATAGGCTGCAGGAAGATCATGAAAAAGCTCAAGTTTTAGCTAAAGCTATAAATGAAATTCCTTCATTAGAAATAAATATGTATTCTGTCCAGACAAATATACTTATGTTTAAGCCATTGAATTTATCGGTTGAAAAATCAATTGAAAGATGTAAAGAAAAAGGATTACTCATTACTCCAGGTTCTATCGGATATTTAAGAGCAGTTACTCATCTTGATGTTTCTTTTGAAGATATTGAGAAAGCAAAAAAGACTATCATAGAAGTTTTTAAATAATTTTTATTAACCAAAATTTTATATTTAATTTAAGAAGAGTAAGAGCAGGTTCAAGAGTAAGTGGAAACAACAAATTTCAAACATAAAATAACCATTAAAGTCAGGTTTAATGAAGTTGATATGCTTGGTGTGTGCAACAATGCAGTCTATATTAATTATTTTGAAGATGCCCGGCTTCAATATTTTAAAGATCTCGGATTAATACCTGGGCATGGAATTTTCTCCGACGGTAAATTATTTTATGTGGTAAGAAATGAAATAAATTATAAGGATCATGCAAGGTTTGATGAGGAATTAAATGTTTATTCAAAAATTTCATTTATAAAAAACTCCAGCTTTGGCTTTGAGCATTTAATTGTCAAAGCGAAAGAAAATGTTATAGTTGCAGACGGAAGCGGAATTATTGTCTGTGTAGATCCTATAACTAAAAAATCCACACCCCTTTCCAAAGAATTTTATGAAAAGATTTCCGGATTTGAAGATGAGGTTGAGATTTTAAAGGATGAGAATTAGATGAAAAACTTTTCCGGTCAAGTTTAGATGCCTGGTCTAAAAATCAATGCATTGATTAAATGATTATTCAAATTATTTTTTTACGGGGCGATATTCTTGCTATATTATCAATTTTATCCTTCAAAACGATTAATAACCGTTAAATTTTTATATAACAATTTATTAATATTAATCTTAAATTTATATTACATTTTTATTAAAATTACAAAAATAAGAGGGAGTAAAAATGAAAACATTCATATTTATAATTTTTGTAATATTTCTTTTCTCATTAGTTAGCTGCAGCACTTCTAATATTGGCCACCAGTATGACTACATGAAACCAAATACCAGTATTAATAATAACTTTGGATATTTAATGGTTTTTACCGATAAATATGAAGAAAAAGGAAATTATGCGGAGGATCCGGTATTTGAAGTTTATAAGGGTTATTCTATCTATTCAAAAAACGGCAATTTTGTTAGGGATGTTGAAAAGTCCTATCAAACACCAAAGCAAGTACGATTAGAAGAGGGCGAATATGTAATAGTTGCTGAATTACATAAAAATGTTGTACAATCATTTATAATCACCGTTGAAAAAGGAAAACTGCTTGAAATTGATAAAAGCATGGTTCAAAGCCCACTAGCTATGGACTAAAATAATTTGCGTCTCAAGAAATACCTTTTTTACCGAGATTGTTTTTAGGATAATGATGTGATAATATCAATTATTGATGAATCTTTTTGTAATAATTCTGTTCTTTTTCTTGTGATTTGAAAAATGAAATTTTGTCTATATGATAGAAGGTTTTTTTTATTGAGGTAATCAAAAAATAATATTATAAAAGTTTATAGGATATAATCCATTTATCTTAAAAGTTTGTCTATTTCTCAATTACTCTTAAAATTGTGGGCAGTACAATAAGCAATAACGGTAAGGCAATTATAAATCCCCCGATAATTGCAATTGCCAAAGGTTGATGCATTTGTGCACCTGTACCAATGCCAAGTGCTAAAGGAAGCAAGGCGGTGATTGCGCCAAATGCCGTCATTAATGTTGGGCGCAATCTAAGTGAAATAGAATTGACAATTGAATTTTCTTTGTTAACTATTCTCATTTTTGAATCCACATACTGTAGATAAATAAAGATGGAATTTTCACCGATGATTCCGACTATCATTATAATACCGGTATAGCTTCCGACGTTAAGAGGTGTGCCGGTAATAAAAAGTGCTAAAAAACTTCCGGCTATTCCCAGAATAGCAATAAAGATAATCGAAATAGAAACTCTGATCTTTCTAAAGAGAAAGAGTGAAACCGTGAATACCAATAGGATCGCCAAGATGAGTATATTCATTAAATCGCTGAATGCTTGTTGCTGCTGCTCATATGCGCCGCCATAAACTATTTCATAGCCGGTTGGTAATTTAATCTCTTTTCCTATTTCCTTTTGTAGTTCTGCAATGGTGCTTCCCAAATCACGGTTATTTAATCTTGCAACTACATCGTATTCTTGTTTGAGATTTTCCCTATCAATTTCAGCTACTCCTTTAATGAATTTTATTTTGGTAAATTCATTTATAGGTTTAACTGATCCGTTATCAAGAGAAATAAAGCTGTTCTTTATACCATCCAAAGAATTTATCAGCTTTCCATCAAACATTCTTATATTGAAAAGTTGATTTTGACCCAATACATTACCTACAACCGTACCTTTAATTTTAGTATTGATTTGGTATTGCAATTGATTTGGTGTTAATCCGTATTGAGCAAGCTCTGCATTTTTTGGTTGGAAGATAATGTTCGGGCCAGCGATTGTTATACCATCAAATATATCTGCAGTTCCCCTTGTATTTTCTACGATGTCTGCAATTTTTTCTGCAAGTTTTTGAAGCCTATCTTGATCATCGCCAAAAACTTTTATTGAAATCGGCTGCTTTGTGGCAATTAAATCACCAAGCATATCTTCAATAATTTGCCCGAAGTCCACCTGAAGTGCCGGAAGTTTAGCTTCCACTCTTTTCCTTATATTATCTGCTACTTCATCGGTTGTCAAACTCCTGTTTTTCTTCAGTTGAATTGTATAATCACCTGTATTGGGTTCAGTTATAAAAAAACCGTTTTGTGTTCCGATCTGCCGGGAGAATGATTGAACTTCGGGTGTGGTTTGCAAAATTTGATCAACTACATTCAGCATCCTGTCTGTCCCTTCCAATGAAGTCCCGGGTGGGCTTACAAAATCTAAAACTATTGAACCTTCATCCATTTGAGGTAAAAATCCCGAAGGCAGTTTAGGAATTATATAATATGAAAACGCAATTAAAAAGATTATGAAGACTATAGATATCCATGCTTTGTTAATGAAAAAGTAAACCCATTTCTTTTGTTTTATTTCTTTGTGCTTTCCAAGTGAGGATCCTTTTTTCGTAAAGAGTATATATATTACGGGGAGTCCGATCCAGGTAACAAAATAAGAGCAAACCAGGGTAATTATCATCGCATTTGTCAATACTTTGAAATATGCACCGGCAACACCGCCCATTAAAAAAAAGGGAAGGAAAATTACTATTGTGCTTAATGAGGAACCGACCATCGCCGGAAGTAAATATTTTATGGCTTTTGATACTAAAGTAGTGCTGCCTTCTTCCGGATTCTCTTCATGTGTTCGATGTATTTGTTCAACTATTACTATAGCATCATCAATAATTAGACCTATTGCTGCAGCAATTGATCCAATTGTCATTATATTAATTGTATACCCGATAGCAAATAATACTATAAAAGTTAAGCATAGTGTAATGGGAATCGTTACTAAAATTACCGAGCTGGCTTTGAAAGATTTAAGGAAAATTACTGTTATAAAAATTGCCAATAACAAACCTATCCACACGACATCTCTTATGCTGCCGATTGCATCAGAAACAAATTCAGCTTGATTATAAAAAGGACGCAGCACTACGCCTTTAGGAAGTATTTTTTGCAGCTTCGGTAATTCCTTTTCAATTGAACTAACAACTTCCAGAAGATTTGCATCAGGCTGCTTTAAAATGTGAATCGTGGGAACTATTTTACCGTTAGCCTTTATTTTAACGTAACTTCTCTCAGAACCGATCTCTATATTTGCGATATCCTTCAGTCTTATTACTCTTTGAGGGGTATTGAGAATAACAAGATTTTGCAATTCTTCTTTGCTGTTTTGAGTTGCTTCGGTAAGAGTTAAATATAATCTGTCGTAACTATCTAAAAATCCTGTGGATGAAATAAAATTTGATTCTGATATTTTATCTGCAATTGTTTGTGAAGTTATTTTTAAGTTGCTTAACTTTGCCGGGTTTAAAATAACATGATATTCCTCTACCTTTCCACCGCCAACCCCGACTTCGGCTATACCAGGTATTCTGGATAGAAATGGTTTTACGGTATACTCGGCAATATTTCTCAAGTCTATCTGGCTGTAACCATTGCCCGAAATAGAAAAGCCCATTATAGGGAAAATAGAAGGATTCATTCTTTCTATGGAAATATTAATTCCTTGAGGCAGATTTTGTTTTATTTCATTTATGCGAGCTTCTATCCGTTGCTGGTCTAAATTGATATCCGAATTCCAATCGAAGAAAGCTGAAATCTCACAGCTTCCCCTACTGGTTGCACTTCTTATTAAGTTAAGCCCTGGCACTCTTTTGATTGCGTTTTCCAAAGGAACAGTAACCGTAACAGTCATTTTATCGACGGGCTGTTCACCGTTGTCTGCTATTATTTTGATTTTGGGGAATGTAATATTTGGAAATAATGCTGATTGTATATGAGTAAACGAATAAACACCGCCCAATAAAATTATAATTAATATAACTGCAATAGGACTTTTGTATTTAACATAGAAGTTATTCATTTAACTATCTCGACTTTTGCTGTGTCAGGTAAACCGTAAGCACCTGTTAAAATTACTCTATCGGCAGTATCGAGCTTTGGACTTAAAATTTGTACAATACTGTCGCTTTCAATGCCTCTTTTAATATTCACCCTAATTGCTGTGGTATCATTAATTAATTTCATTATCCAGAAGCTATCCTCGGTAACATTTGTTACTAAAGAAGATTTAGGAAGTACAGTTGTGTTTGTAAAATTTTTGTAAGGAATTTTTACTATTACATTTAAACTATCTGGAATATTACGGTATTGTTTCAGCTTAATAAAATATATTTGTGTTTGAGTAATAGGATTTACTGCAGGGACATTTTTTTCGATAGTACCTGATATGGTAATTCCATCCGGAAGATTTACTTCACAATCTCTTCCGATTTTAACCTTTAAATTATCTTCATAAGGAACATTTAATTTTATCCGTAAAGAAGACGGATTGGATATAATCGCTAATTGTTCACCGTTGGAAACAAAATCTCCTTGATGATAATTTAGTTCTGTAAGCACTCCTTCAGATTGAGCTTTTAATTTGACAGTTCCTTTAAACTCCTTATTTCCGAAAGAAATATTTAAGCTGTCGGCTGCCGCAGATTCTATTGTTTTGATTTGAAATAAATCATCTCCGTGCTTGACAGAATCCCCTATATTTTTAGAAACGCTTTCAATAAATCCTTGAAAAGTGGCTCTTACAATTTCTTTTGTTAAGAAAACTGTGTTGCCGTTTAATTCGATATAATCACTAATATTGGTTTTGAATGGATGCGTGATTGTTACAGGGGTACCGCTGTTTACTTTGTCGGAGTTATTTTCTTCTGTACCTCCGCAGGAAATTATTATAGCTGTTACTATCAGAAGTAATGAAAATAAAAATATTTTAGGTGCAATTTTTTTTAATGATTTTTTATTTATTAATCTTTTCATATTTAGAAAAAAATATTTGTTTATATAATTTTTTATAAAAGACCTCATCGTATAATCCTTCTCCTAAAAGGAGAAGGATTTGTTGTTAGTAATAACAATAAATTATTAATCTTGTCTTTAAATACTATTCGACCTTTTTCAAACTCTTTAATTAAAAATTTTTGATGTCATGTTTCCATTTGACCAAAATCCAGTATCGAGTGTCCAGAATCCAGCATCTGGTATCCGGCATTACCAGTTCCAATAGTTATAATTGCTAATTTCAAGCTGATAATTAATTTCAGTTGAAATGTAATTTTTTTGAAGATCAATATAATTTCTTAATTCGGTTAGATATTCAATCATAGACATATTGCCTTTTTCCAATTGCTCCAAAGAAATGTTTAATAATTTTTTATAATCTTCGGTTTGATTTTTAAAATCATCAAGATTATTTCTTAAAGATTTGATCCGGTTTTCTGCATCTCTTCTTTGAGTAAAAATATTTTTAGCAGCATAATTTTTATAATCATCTGTAATTTTTTCGGCAATTAAGCTTTGCTGTCTGGTAATATCTCTTTGATCGCCATCTAAAATGGGTAAAGAAAAACTAATTCCGGCACTCAATCCAAATCTCCGTTGTATATTATCTATTTCCACCGCACTTAAACCTGTATTAAAGAATAATTTAATTTGCGGCAAATATTTAGTTTCAAAAACACTTTGTTGAGCAATTGTGTTTAGACTGTCGAGATAAAATTGTCTGAGAAATTTTGAACTATCAGGTGGTGCAGTCAAAGTTAAATTAACGGAATCAATCATAATAGTTCCTGTATCCTTTATTCCGCAGATTGAATATAGTTGGAAAAGCCCGTTTTTATAATTCTGCCAGGTTTGATTAAGATTTATCTGCTGAGATTTTGTTTCAACTTTAAGCAGAAGATAATCCTGGACTTTAGCAATTCCTTTTTGTACCAGATCAGCCGTTATTTTAAGTTGATTTTCTAGATTTCCATCAATTTCTTTTGAAAGTTTATAAAGTTCAAAATTTTGCAGAGTATTTAAGTACTGATCTGTTACAGTTTTTCTTAGAATATGTTTTTCTGTGTTTAGCTGGTTCTCATAGCTTTTCCCTTGGATTGTTCTTTGATTATTTAATGCATCAAGCAAGGGACCATTAAAAATATTTTTATCAACATTAATAAGTGCCGAATACAAGCCTCCGTTTGTTATTCCAACATCATAACCGATGGCTTTAGGATCAGGATTGGTGCTAACCAAATGACCATTATTATTAAAGTATGGTGCTAATAAATAATCACCTGTAAGATAAACCTGGAATGCAGAGTTTTGAGCTTCATCCAGTTTTTTCTGGAGATTATTTATTAGAAACAGATTATTATAATTTTTAATTTGAGGCGAATTCTCTAGAGCTTTGGTTATAAAATAATCAATGTTGTATTGTGCAAAAACAATATGGCTTAGGCAGGCTACAAGGAATAATATTTTTGGAAATTTCATCAATAAATAATTATCTATATACTTTTTCGTCAGGAAAATATCCTGATAGGGTGTTTAACTCTAAATTTGTATTTTTAAAAAATATTGAAAAAAAGAATCAGTATCCAGATAGAATTGTGCATGAATCTATTACAGTTAGACTTTTCAACCATGGTTTAATCCCCATCCTTCTCTTTACTATTAACTTTTTTCCGATAATAAATTTTCAGTTCTTATTTAGATTATTTGCTTTGTGTTTAACCTCACAAATAAAAATGAACTAATTAAAAAAACGACAATAATTTTTTGAGCATCTCGTTTTATAAAATCTATGAATTAATTATGAAATGAAAATGAAAAAGATTTTAAAATGTTTTTAAGGCATATAACAAGAATGTAGCTTTAGCTAATGAATTGTTTAAAAATATTTTTGATGTATAGAGGGTCTTCATAATCATATTTTTTAAGAAAATTTTCTAATTCAATAAAGAACCATTGTTCAGATAAATTGTTTTTCAGAGCTGTATTTAATAACCATTTAAGATCACGTAAATATAATACCTTATTAACAGATACCAATTGAATTCCATCTCTAATAAAAATCTCTGTTATTTCCAGGTTAGAGAATTTAGGAGGTTCTTTATTGACATATTTATTATTTTGAATATTATCCATAGAAGTTTCTACAAAACCTAGGTTGAACCTAAATCTCTTTGCAACTTCTCTAATTATTTTTCGATTGTTTGGGTTGCTCCGTTTATTTATTCCATCTAAAATAACAAGTCCCTTTAAATAATTACTCTTATCCAAGTTATTTAAAGTCATGTGGTACTCTCCAATCTAAAATATTTTTATTCACCTAAAATGATTACAAAAGATTAAAGTAGAATTATACCATGCTTAATTTCCTTAGGGTGGACATGACAATAAATTCAACATAACAAACCTACATATTCAAGATGAAATGAAGGTGAAAATTCAACTCAATTTAATTAAAGTCTTAGGAGGCACAATATATGATTGGTATAAAAAATTTATCCCACCAGATAAATTTTTATCGGTAAAATTGTATTCTTTTTGTGAATTGCTGTTCCATGTCTCTGTATGAGAAATTTAATTGGCCTGCTTATCAACAATTTTATTTTCTAATGATAAATTTGATTTAACATTTATTTTGATATTATACAGCATAATCACTAAACTATTTAATTATAATATCGATAATTAATTATGTAATGTTTGGACTGACCGGACAACATATCTTACTAAATTATAAGAAGGTGAAAATATTTTGACAATCGGATCAATAAACCAATCCAGTAATATTGCGGATGCCTCTCTACAAAATTCATTAAGTGTGCACAAAGCTGCTTCAGTAAAGATTGCATCTACAGGATCGAAGAAAGATACGGCTATTCTCTCGGAATCGGCTAAAGACCTTGCTGCGTTGAAGGCTGGAAAGTCTTCTCAAGAGGAAACTACCGAATCCATGAGTTCAAAGTTAAAGGAACAATTTTCCTCGGTTAAATGATAAACCGTATAAATTTGTATTCGAAAAGAGGAGAAAGTTATATATTTTTACTTTCTCTTCCTCTCATTATTTTTCTATAAAATTTTTTAAAATATACTGATATTCTGAAATTATTTTAAATTTAAATATGATTTCACTCCCCTTTGAAAATCCACAAATTTTAATCCCTGAATATATCTTTTGTAGGCTTCTGATGCACCAAAAGGTTTTTTTGTATAATCATAATTAGGTAACGGGCGAAGATATTCATATTTGAAAATTAAATCTTCTTGCCCTAATAAAAACATATAATATAAAAATGGGAAATCCTGACTTTTATAAATTTTCCAATATGCCATTACAAAATTTCTTTCGTGAATAGTTAGTTTTCTGCAAAAAGTAGTTATACTATCCGGGTATTTTCTCAATTCAAACGGTAAGAAATTGGGGATATCGTATGCGCTATATTGCGGGAACTCATATATCAAACATTTATAATTTAATTCTTTAACTGATTGAACTGTCGAAAAATGAGAAACGTCGTGATCAATATTTCCCATTTCGTAAGCTTCTACATATATTACATTAGGTTGATAATTCTGAATAATGACTTTTAATTTCCTTATTATTTGAGGGATGAACTTATACGTTTTAGAATCGGGAAAGTTAAGAAAATTATAATGTAGAGAATCTATTCCTAACATGTTCATCGCTCTTTTCGCTTCTTTTACTCTCATGTTTCCATAATCTTCACCACCCTGATATGATTTTGCAACCCAATCTACCATAACCTGATCCCCTTTATCCAAATGATCCTTAATTCTTGTTACGATAAATGCATCATCATCCTGGTGTGCAATTATTAACAAGATCTTTTCTTTTACGGAGTCTAATTTAGGATAATTATTTTCGCAATGAGTGAAAATATCTTTTGGTAAACAAGCCGATAATTCAAAAAGCGAAATTAATCCCAATAAAAAAAACGAGATGAGTGTTTTATTTCTCATTAATTATAACAAGTGAAAAATATAATTATAAAGGATGCATTTAAGCAGCTTTTATAGATGAAAAGTAATTGTGACTTATTTCCTCGTACCTTTCGAATAGTCTCCGGAATATTTTTTCCCATGATTGTTCTTGTGAATATTTATATGCCCGCACTGAGATTTCTTTTCTTGCTTCCGGATGATCGGTTAAAAATAATAGTTTTTCTGCAAGATCTTTTGCATCTCTCGGTTTCGCAATTAAACCTGTAACTCCATCATTTATAATTCCAGAAGCCCCACCTTCTCTTACACAAATAGGTGGAATCTTTGATGTCATTGCTTCTAAGGTAACATTACCGAATGTTTCTGTGGTCGACGGCAAAACAAAAATATCACTTGATGCATATGCAGTTGATAGCGATTTACCCGATTGATAGCCTAAGAAAATTGCTTCAGGCATTAATTCTTTTAATTCCTGCCTGGCAGGTCCATCCCCAACTAATACAAATTTTACATCCTCTCTTTTCCCAGAGACTATATTATAACATCCCTATAAGGAATGCAAATCTTTTTCCCGTGCCAACCGTCCCGCATAAAGAAGTACTGTTTTATGTTCCGCCCCAATTCTCTTCTTCCATTCTTCATCTTTAAAAGAAGGGTTAAATATCTTTGAATCAACCCCATGAGGAAGGATCTCCACCGTTCCTAATCCATGTCGCTTTAACTCATCAATAACAATTGTAGATGGAACAAATACCGAATCACACTTATTGTATAAAGATCTGAGATAGCTCCAGGAAGCCAATTCAAACATTTTCATGTTATAATATTTTGCAAAACCTGGAAAGTGGGTATGATAAGTTGCTACAACAGGAATGTGATTTTTATTTGCATATATAACGGCTGCATGCCCTAATGGGCATGGACTGTTTATGTGAATTAAATCGGGATTAAATATTTTCAGTTCATTCTCAAAATATCTTGAGCCCGGAACGGCAAATTTATATTCTTTATTAAGAGGAACAGTAACTGACGGCACACTTTTCATTCTGACTTTTTGTTCTTGATTTTGGGGAATGATAGGAGAGAAAAAAATAGCTTCGATGCCTTCTTTTTCAATGGCATCGATTAAACTGTATAAAACGCGGGTTACTCCATCTTGCCCGGATTTCATTGTTCCGGCAAAGTAAGCAACTCTTAATTTTCTATTCATTTATTCATTTTAATTTTCGTCATATTTTAACTGAGCATCTTTCGACCTTTTTGATTGTGAACCAAAATTGTACAAAAATCCCAAATAAAAAATTCGTCCGTCTCGGGACGCCACAGAATTTTCAATTAGTTGGAGGGTGTTAATATCTATTTTTCGTTTAAGCGATTTAAAAATATCGGATACAGTAAATAATAGTGAAAGCTTGCCCTGAAAAAATTCCTGTTTTGCTCCTGCATTCAGAACAAATCTAGGGTGAAACTCACCTTGAGGAGTCAGCCTGGCTGAACGGTAATTTGAGTTCAATTGAAATAATAATGTTTTGATCAAATTCAAATTCATAGTGAAGCTTCCGCTCCATGAAATTATTGATCTTTTATTGCTGTAACCAAGGTTAGAAGCATCAACTTGATTATAAAAAACATCGGTGCTCAAATTTGTAGTGAAAAAATTCCCGGAATTCACTGAAAAAATAAATTCAATTCCTGCTGATTGATCATGTGAAAGATTTTCTTCTGTAGTTAATGATGTAGTATCATTAATTAATCGCGTTAACCTTGTGAACCCATTCGATCTGTAACGATAATAAACGCTGGGAAGAATAGAATATTGATCATTCTGATAATTGAATCCAAGTTCAACAGAATGAATATATTCAGGTAATAAATTAGGATTACCCGCCCGTATATTCCTGGGATCACTATATTCGGGGAAAGGATTTATATCATCAGATTCTGGTCTGCGAACACGTCGGCTGTAACTTAACTGCAATTTTGTAAGTTCGCTGAGCTTAAATGAAACATGAAATGTAGGATAAATATTGAAATAGTTTTTTGTAAATGAGGAGTCATTAGTAACAAGATTTGCTTTCCCAATTGATTGCTCTATTCGTAAACCTTCTTGAAATCCAAATGAACCCAAAGAATGTTCATATGTTGCATAAATTGCATGAATATTTTCATTATAAATGAACCTACTCGTCTGCCCGGCGTTTTTTATAAACTGATTCTGTAACGGATCAAAATATTCAGAGTAAAAGTCAAAATCGTTTTTATGGAAATTCCCTTCATACCCGGCTTCCAGGT
>CAYUVK010000097.1:0-19550 GCA_964448105.1 uncultured Ignavibacteriaceae bacterium | reverse complement strand
GGTAAGAGAGATAGTTGTCTATTTGGGAATTATTTCTTGAAAATCTTACTCGGCTAAATTTTCATCTAGAAAAGAAAATATTTCATCCCAAGCTTTATCTGCAGTTGAATCGTTATAAACCTTCGTGTTATCCGGATTCATGAATGCATGGCTAACATCCGGATAAATGACAATTTTATTTTCTTTCCCCTCATCCGTTAAGAGCTTTTCAAACTGATTTACTTTGGCAGGAGTTATATTCGGATCTTTTTCTCCAAAAATTCCCAATACCGGGCAATTAATTTTTTTAATTTCATTTATATCATCAGTCAATCTGCCGTAGGCAATTATACAAGCATCGAGAGTGGGAATGTTCAAAGCAGCCTGCAAAGAATAACCTCCCCCCATACACCAGCCGATTGATCCGATTTTTTCTTTATCTACATTGGATAAATTTTGTAAGTAAGTATAAGCAGCTTTTAAATCTGTAATTGCTCTGTCTTTAGGCACACTTCCGGATAGTTCTCTAGCTTCATTCGGATTAGCAGTAAATTTTCCCCTATAAAGATCTACTGCGAGTGCAGCATATCCATTATCTGCAAATGAATCGGCACTATTCTTAATCCAATCTGTTAATCCCCACCATTCATGAATTACTATTAACCCGGGGAAAGGTCCGTCCCCTTCAGGTATTGCAAGATACGCACTGACCGTATCATTACCACTTTTATATGAAACCATCATTGTTTTAATTTTTAACGAATCATTTTGTGTCAGGGAACTATCAGTTTCACGTTCTTTATTTTTAGTTCCGCATACAATATTAATTAAAAATAAAACTAACAATATTCCGGATAAAAATAAGATTTTCATATCACACATCATTTAGAACCTTCGAGGTTTGCATACCGTTAACGATACTTTAACCTCGAAGGTTGCTTTAAGTAAAATCTTTAATTAGGTAATCAATAATTTTTTCGTTTTTATTAAAAGGGCGAAGATCATTAAGACCCAAACTTTCAATAGCTAAATCTATTAAACTAATTTCATCTATATTTTGATTATGAGCATAATATTTCCCGGCCTGAAGTAAAGCCTCCAAAGGGATTAATCCAACAATTTCGCTTCCGGAAACTTTAACACCGATCCTTTCTGCTTCTTTTTTTACTTCTTCAAATGCGATATGTAAAGGTGTGATATTATAGTTAGTCAAATTCATTGATACTTGAGTAATATCATACTTTCCCAACTTAATTCCCATTCCCTTAACATTTTTTAACCTGCCGGTTTCCCTTATCAACTGTCCATTAACTTTAAGAGGATTCCCATTTATATCTTTTTTGGTAATACCCGATTCCCTGATTATTTCGCTTATTTCTTTTGCATATTTGATATCTGTGCTCTGGATATTAACGTTATAAGCTATTAAAAAGAATCGTGCTCCGGTTACAATCGCACCAAGTTTGGGATTAAATTCCGGTTCACCGAAATCCGGTGTCCAATTTTCGTCTTTTAACTTTTCTTGCAGACCTTCATATTCACCTTTACGAATATTTGAAAGATTAATTCTTTTAGGTTTTTCAGCAGATGATTCGTAAAGAAAAACAGGCACATTCAATTCTGCAGCAATGTTTTTTCCATATTGCGCAGAAATTTTTATGCACTCTTCTATAGAAGTATTTTTTATTGGTATAAAAGGAACAACATCAATTGCACCGATCCTGGGATGTTCTCCTTTATGAAATCTCATATCGATTTCTTGTTCTGCAACTTTACTTATTGCCAGAGCTCCTTCTAAAATGCCGGTTTCGTTTCCTGCAAATGTTATTACAACTCTATTGTAATCCGGGTCCGGTTCAAAATTCAACAACCAACAGTTCTGAACTCCTTCTAAAGATGCTTTTATTTTTTCCAGAGCAGATTCATTTCTGCCTTCACTTAAATTAGGAACACATTCTATTATTTTCATTTATTTTTTGAAATGAAGAGATTTATATTATTTTTTGCTCTTGAACTTACTCTTACACTCGTCCTTACCCTTTCACGGCTCCTTCACTTAAACCTTGAATTATATATCTCTGGAAGAAAGCAATTAAAATTATTATAGGAATAATTGCAATTACTGCACTTGCCATTATATAGCCCCAAGGTACCTGCCCGTGAAGCCCTTCAAATAATGCAATACCCACGGGAATAGTTCTTGCCTTATAATCGATAGTAAGCATTAGAGCAAAAAGAAATTCATTAAAGGAATAAATAAAAATTAATACAAAAGTAGAAAATGCACCCGGCAGAGCAATTGGAATAATAATTTTCTGCAATATCTGGAATCTTGTAGCGCCATCAACAAGCGCGGCATTATCAAGTTCGGTTGAAAGCTGTGAGAAGTAACTTAACATAATCCATAATGCAAGCGGCAATCCAAGTGTAATATATGGAAAAATTAAAGCAGCATAATTATTAATCCATCCGAGCCAGGTCATCAGCTTAAATAAATATCCAACTATACTTATTTGCGGAAACATTGAAAAAGCTAATAGGATTAACGGAATTAAAATTCTGCCCGGGAATTGCATACGTGTAATTGCATAAGCTGATAAGCTTGCAAAAAATGTTGCAAAGAAAGCAGATACTAAAGAAACAATTATACTATTTAAAAGATATCTTAGTAAATGAAGCGAAGGAGTGGTAATTATTTCAATGTAATTATTCACGGTTAGCATAAAAGAAGATTGTGCCGAAAGAAAATCCGGGTGTTTGCTGAATGAGACAACAAGCATCCATACAAAAGGAGCGAGGCAGAAAATTATTAAAAAAGCTGCTCCAAGGAAAAGAAGAATTTTCTTTACTTTATCTTCTTTCATGATACAACCTCTTTAAATTGACCGAACTTTATATAAAGAACTGCAAGCAAGGCTGCCAGAATAAATACAATAACAGAAACCGCAGATCCATATCCGTAATCTCCGGAGACTAAAAAGTTATATGCATAGAAAGACATTGAAGTTGTGCTGCCGCCAGGACCTCCACCTGTTAGAACATAAATCAAATCAAAAATCCTTATTGCATCAATTGTTCTAAAAAGAAGAGCAACAACTAAAACAGGTTTTAAAAGAGGAAGTGTTATCTTATAAAATCTTTGCCACATTGTAGTGCCGTCAACTAAAGACTGTTCATATAAATCGGGCGGAATTGTAGATAAACCGGCAAGCAAAATGATTGTCATAAAGGGAGTTGATTTCCAAACATCACTAATTACTATGGAGAAAAATGCTCCAATAGTTGAACCAAGCCAGCTTATCGGCTGGTCGGTAATACCTAGATGGATGGCAATATAATTAAACAATCCAAAATCATAATTGTAAATTAATTGCCAGATACGTGCAGAAATTGCTATTGGAATTGCCCAGGGAATAAGAATAGCAATGCGGAATATCGAACGGCCAGGAAAACTTTCGTTTAATGTTAATGCAAAGATTAATCCTATAACTAATTCAAGTGTAACGGAAACAAATACAAAGAAAAGAGTGAACCTTACAGACTGCCAAAAATGTCCGTCACTTAAAAGCTCTTTATAATTTTCAAATGCTATAAATTTATTTGGCAGGAATGTAACATCCCGGAAAAAGCTTGTAATTAAAGTTCCGATTACCGGCAGGAATACGAAGAGCAGAGCAATAATAATTAAGGGAGCATTAAACATATATGCCTGCCAGGTTTCGGCAGTTTTGAATTCATTTCTATTTTTCATAAAGCTTTGATATATCGTTTATTTCACTTTGCATCCCTTTTAAAGCATCAGCTGGTGATATTTTTCCTGCAAGACAATCATTAACATATCTTTGTATAACATCGGATACTTGAGGATAATAAGGAATTGTCGGTCGCAATACCGCACTCTTTAATACTTCATATAAAACTTCTAGCCGGGGATATTTTTTAAGAAGATCTTCATCTTTATAAATATCACTTCTTCCGGGATTATATCCCATTACTTCAAACATCTTTTTTTGTATTTTAAATGAAGTAACGTATTTGACAAATTCCCAGGCTTCTCCTTTAACATCGGAATATTTTGAGATTGCAATAAACCAGCCGCCTAAAGCTGAAGCGGAACTATCGCCTTCAAAATGAGGCAGTTTTGTTATACCTACTTTGCCTCTTACTTTCGAATCCTTTTCCTGATGTAGTGCCCATGCATAAGGCCAGTTCCGTTCAAACAAAGCATTTCCCGACTGAAAGGCTCGTCTTACCTCTTCCTCTTTCATTTCAGTATAAATATTAGGGGGTGAAATATGATATTTGTGAATTAAATCTCTCATAAAAGTTAATGCTTCCAGGTTTTTCTTACCGGTTACATCAACTTTACCGTCTTTCATTAATCTTCCACCGTTCGATTTAATAAATTCTAGAAAAGTACATGTAAGTCCTTCATATTGTGCACCCTGCCAAACAAACCCATTGAAATTGCTGTTTCCTTTTCTTTCAGCCTTCTGAATTTTTTCCGATTGCTCTACCAATTCATTCCATATCTGTGGTGGTGAATTATAACCGAATTGTGACAATAAATCTTTTCTATAATAAAGAAAACCCATGTCCATTGAAACAGGTAGAGTATAAAGGATACCGTTTAGTTTATCAACAGGATCAAGAACTTTGGGGAAGAAAAGTTCTGTTGGGAAATTATTTTTTTTAACAAGCGAATCCAGAGGTACAAGCCAGCCTGATTTAATAAATTGATTAATCCAAATGATATCCATAAGAAATACATCCGGGTTAGGCTGTTCTGCTTGCAATGAGATTATTAGGCTTTGTCTTCTTTGATCTGAGTATGTCGGCTGGCGGACTAACTGGACCTTATAGCCTGATTCTTTCTGAAAATCATTAACAACGGATTGCCAAAAGCTTAATTCCTGCGGTGCACCGCCAATCCAGATAGTAAATTCTTTTTTATTCGAAGAGCATTGAAGGGTTGAAAAAATTATTAGAATAAAAACTATACGAAGATAAAATTTTTTTATCATCAGCAGAGTTGATATGTTTTTGTTTGTAAGCGTGAGAGTTAACCAAACTCTCCAAAAGTTCAAAACTTTTTCTTAAAAGACATGCATTATGAACTTAAGATAAAAAAAAAGCTTTTAGATAACAAGCATTGAAATATGATAGAATTTCTAATTTGTAAAATTGAGTTCCCTAAGAAATACTAGTTTTAAGATTCTGAATGACAGATACCGGATGAATTCTCTTTGTTTGAAATTAATATTATGAATTTTAATTATCTCAGCTTATTTATATTTTAGATTGTTAAAATAATAAAAGTAAATAAATGGAAGTTTTGTTTTTAATAATCGGTTTAGTAATTGGATCGGTATTCACTTACATTATTTTTAAATCCAAGTTTGAGGGTAAAATAAGTAAAACTGAAGAACGGACAAGGATATTTGAAGAACAAAATAAAAATATAACCGCAGAACTAAATGCCGAAAGAGAAAAAGTACTTCAACTGAACTCTTCTTTTTCTTCATTAAAAGCCGATTACAATAATCTTCAAAAAATATTAACAGAACAAAAAGAAGAGACAGAAAATCTTCAAGAGAAATTTACAACTGAGTTTGAAAATCTAGCAAACAAAATTTTTGAAGAAAAGAGCAGCAAGTTTACTATTCAGAACAAAGAGAACCTTGACCAAATACTTAAACCATTGGGGGAAAAAATAATAGAATTCGAAAAGACAGTGAACGAAGTGTATGTAACCGATTCGAAAGAAAGAGCATCCTTAGCAACACAATTGAAAAACCTTCAGGAATTAAATCAACTAATGGCAAAAGAGGCAAATAATCTTACTAATGCTTTAAAAGGTGAAACTAAAACGATGGGTAATTGGGGTGAATTTATTCTTGAAAGCATCCTGGAAAAATCAGGACTTGTTAAAGGGAGGGAATATAAAATACAGGAAAGTTTTACAAATGAAGAGGGAAGAAGGCTGCAGCCCGATGTAATCGTAAATCTCCCTGATAATAAATGTTTAATAATTGATTCTAAGGTTTCTCTCCTAGCTTATGAAAGTTATTCTTCCTGTGATGGTGAAATTGAAAAGGCAAATTTTCTTAAAGAACATATTGCATCAATTAAAAGACATATTAGAGATTTAAATTCAAAGAATTATCAAAATATTTATCAGATTCAAAGTTTGGATTTTGTTCTATTATTTATGCCTATTGAACCTGCATTTAGCCTTGCTGTTCAGAATGATGCACAGCTTTTTAATGAAGCTTTTGATAAAAATATAGTAATAGTAAGCCCATCAACACTACTTGCAACATTAAGGACTATAGCGAATATTTGGCGGCAGGAATATCAAAATAATAATGTGTTAGAAATAGCACGTCAAAGCGGTGCATTATATGATAAATTTCAGGGTCTGGTTAGTGATCTTATTGAATTAGGAAATAGAATGAAAACAATGCACAGCAGTTATGATAATGCTATGAAAAAATTATATACCGGCAGAGGAAATTTAATAAAGAGCGTTGAAAACATAAAAAAATTGGGGGCCAAAACTTCAAAATCCCTTCCGCAACCTCTTCTTGATAGAGCAAATGATAATGATGAAAAACTTATCGAATAATTAAACTCTAAAGTAATTATAAAGGCAATTCTTTATGAAAACTACAATTATTAATTTATTTCTGATTCTATTTGTTTTTACTACAGCATACCCACAAAAAAATCCCTTCACTATTGAAACTTTATATAAAGTTAAATATTTAAGTTCTCCAGCTTTGTCTAGTGATGGAAATAAAATTTGTTTTCAATCTACCGGATATAACCTTCAAAAAGGAGAGTCAAATTCTGATTTAGATATTATGAATAAGGATGGTTCCGGTTTAGAGAATTTAACCAAAAGCAGTGCAAGTGAAAAAAATCCGTTCTGGAGCGTTGATGGAAAGAAAATATATTTCTTAAAAAAATCACAAATCTATTCTATTTCTCTATTAAGCAAAAAAATTGATCAGGTTACAAATTATCCAACAGAAATTGTAAGACCGGTTTTATCTCCTGATGGAAATTTAATTGCATTTACAACTGAAATTTATCCTGAATGCGGAACTAATAAATACTGTAATAAGAGAATTTCTGAATCTGTAAAGAATGGTCCGATTCAGGCCTATATTGCAGATAGTCTGCTGTTCAGACATTGGACAGAATACATTGGCCAAAAAGAAACTCATATTTTTATATATAACCTTAAAAATAAAACTTATACCGATATTGCTCATAGTGAATTAGCTTCACCAATGTATAAATTGGGTGGAAATATAAGGTATAATTTTTCTCCAGATAGTAAAGAACTTTGTTTTACAAATAATCCGGATAAGTTTCAAACAGGTTCGACCAACTCGGATCTTTACATTGTCTCTGTTTCCGGAGGTAAACCGGAGGACATCACTATAAAAAATAAAGCATGGGATGGGAATCCTATTTATTCTCCCGATGGAAATTATATTGCCTATAAAACTCAAGAGCAGCCGGGACATGAATCCGATAGATACAGAATTGCTGTTTATGATAGAAGTTCAAAACAAATTAATATATTAACAGAAGATTTTGACAATATGGTAGATGAATTGGTTTGGAGTAAAGATTCGAAATCAATTTATTTTACTGCCGAAGATTCTGGTTACACTCCAAGTTATAAAATTGATATCAAATCAAAAAAAATTAGCGAGGTGTTGCCGCAAAGATCGGTTTTTAATTTATCTATTGGGAAAAATAACTTGTTTTATACGGCAACTTCTGTGGGAAGTCCAAAAGAAATTTATTCTTTTAATTTAAATGATAAATCGGAAAAACAATTAACTGATTTTAATAAGGGATTATTAAGTAAGGTTGATTTTAGACCTGCTGAACAGATGTGGATCCCGGGTGCTGATGGTACAAATGTTCAGGTCTTTATTGTTAAGCCGCATAATTTTGATCCGCAAAAAAAGTATCCTTTGATATTAAATGTTCATGGCGGACCGCAGGGACAGTGGATGGATTCATTCAGAGGTGATTGGCAGGTTTATCCCGGTTCCGGGTATGTTGTGGCTTTTGCAAACCCTCATGGTTCTACCGGAAGAGGACAAGCTTATACAAATGAAATTTCCAGTGACTATGGAGGAAAAGTTTTTGAAGATTTGATGAAAGTGACTGATGCTCTTGAAAAACTTCCATATGTTGATACTGCAAGAGTTGGTGCAATGGGCTGGTCTTTCGGCGGTTACATGATGGATTGGTTTCAAGCAAAAACAAAAAGATTTAAATGTCTTGTATCTATGATGGGGATTTTTGATCTGGAATCTATGTGGGGATCAACTGAAGAGCTATGGTTTGTTAATTGGGATCTTGAAGGGCAGCCATGGAATTCCGATGATTATAAAAAATATTCACCATGTAATTATGTTAAAAATTTTGCAACTCCAACACTGATTATAACCGGGCAGAAAGATTACCGTGTCCCTTATTCACAGAGCATTCAATATTTTACTACTCTGCAGACATTGGGAATTGATTCAAGGTTAATAATTTTTAAGAACGATGGGCATTGGCCGGATTTCGTAAAATCAATGCCTTTATATTATAATGCTCATTTGGAATGGTTCCACAAATACTTGGGAGGGGCACCGGCTCCTTATAATTCAAAAGATATGGTTAAAAATATTGCATTTGAAAATAAAGATTGAGATTAAATTCAAAAGTAAAAAGTCAAAGGTCAAAAAATAAATTTTAACTTTTGGCTTTTGAAATTTGACTTTTTAACTTCCCATTTTAACGATTTCATCAAATTCGGGTTTTTCGACAGGCATTACGGAAAGCCTGTTTCCTCTTTGGACCAGTCTCATTTTTTTTAAATTTGAATTTTCTTTAATTTCCTGGAGGATTACAGGCTTTTTAAATTCTTTAACAAATTTTATATCAACCATGTACCAGATTGGATTTTGCGGGTCGGCAGAAGGAAAGAAATGTTTATTCTCAGGATCAAATTGAGTATGGTCTGCATATCCTTCTTTAACAACTTCGCAGAAACCAACAACAGCATTCGGTTCGGTATTGCTGTAATAGAATAAAACATTATCCCCTTTTTTCATTTCATCCCTTAAAAAATTTCTCGCCTGGTAGTTTCTAACTCCGTCCCAACATGTGGTTTGGTTTTTACTTTTTTTCAAATCTTCAATTGAAAATACATCAGGTTCGCTTTTTACAAGCCAGTATTTTTTTGCCATTCATAACTCCCGTGAGTATTTTTTGAAAATAATAGATTATCCGAACTTAAGTGTGCATACAATTTTACAGTAAATATTTTATAGTTTCAATATTCATTCTAAATAGAATCTGGTTATAGAATTTCAGTACAATTATTTATTTAAAATTATCTATTAAATTGTGTTATGCCACTCCAGATTGAAAAGATGTAAAACAAATTCATTCCGGTTTTAATAAATTGAAATTGAGTAATTGCATAGATATATTAACTCAACAAACTATGAAGAAATTAATTTTATATTTAATGGCTTTATTTTCTATTTCAACTGTTTTTGCACAAACCAAAGGTGCTTTTCAGATTGTAAGATTAAAGTACAACGGCGGCGGCGATTGGTATAACGGGCAAACAGAAGAACCAAATCTTTTAAAATATATAAAAGCACATACAAACATTTCAGTCGACCCGGAATATAAATTTGTTGATCTTTCTACAGATGAAATATTTTATTATCCTTTTTTGTTTTTAACCGGCCATGGAAATATTGTTTTAACTAAAGATGAAGTTGATCGATTACGGAAATATCTTGAAGCAGGCGGTTTTCTTTATGTTGATGATGATTACGGATTGGATAAATCTTTTAGAAGAGAAATAAAAAAAGTATTCCCGGAAAAGCAACTGGTTGAACTGCCGTTTAATTATGGTCTTTATCACGATTTTTATAATTTTCCAAATGGTGTTCCCAAAACCCACGAACATGATGGAAAACCTGCTCAAGGTTTTGGTATATTTGTAAATAACCGTTTAGCTGTTTATTATACTTATGAATCTAATCCAAGTGATGGATGGGATGATCCGGACGTTCATAATGATCCGCCGGCAAAAAGAGAAGAAGCTTTAAAATTCGGGACAAATTTAGTTATCTGGGCACTTTCTCAATAATATAGGTTTTTTTTATTTTTCAGCCAAAGGCTGATCAGCCTCTGGCTGAGAATTTTTACTTTTTAATTTCAGTTTTATGGGTGATTCAAACTATTATAAAGAGATTATTAACAAGCTCGAAAAGTTAACCAAAAAGGAATATATTTTATTCGCTTTATTGGGGATTCAAATATCATTTTTGGTTGGTGTGGTAATTTTTACTCTCTTTGTATTTTTAGAAATGTTAGGACATTTCTCTTCAACCGTGCGTACAGTTTTGTTTTTTATTTTCTTAGTTTTATTTATTGGAACATTCCTCTATTTATTCGTTCTTCCTTTATTTAATTATTTCAATATCTTTAGAAAAACAAATTATCACAAAGTTGCAGATAAAGTCGGCAAGAATTTCCCATCTATAAAAGATGACTTGTTGAATGCAATGCAGCTTGTTAGTGTGAATAACTCAACCTATAAATATTCTGAAAAATTAATTAATGCAGCTTTTCTTCATGTATATGAACGGACAAAGCAGATTAAATTTGAATCAATAGTAAATTTTAAAAAAGCAAAAGATTATCTTTTATACTTTGGCTCTGTAACGATATTTTGTCTGGCTTTATTTGTTTTTGTCCCCGGATTCCAGTCAGCTGCGAATCGCTTAACTAATTTTAGCCAGGAATTCATTCCACCTCAGAAATTTACTTTTTATATAGAACCGGGGAATGCAAAGATAACAAAAGGAGAAGATCTAAAAATAATAATTAGAATAAGCGGAGTAAAACCTAAAGAAGTTAATCTTGCCGTAAAGGATACGGAACAAACAGGATTTGAATTAAATCCTTTAAAATCGGATTCGCTTGGAAATTATAAATATCAAATAAAAGCATTAAGAAACAGTTTTAGATATTTTGTTTCTGCTGAAGATATTAAAAGCAATGAATATTCCATTGAAGTGATTGACAGACCTGTAGTAAAAACTCTTGATGTAACAGTAAATTCACCTGCGTATTCAGGAATCTCGCAAGTTATTCAAAAAGATAATGGAAATATTTCGGCTTTGATAGGTAGTAAAGCTGAAGTTAAGGTTTCTTCGACAAAAGAATTAAAAGATGCCGAATTATTTTTTAATGATTCAACAAAAACCAGGTTGAATGTAAATGCTCAAAGTGCATATGGAAGTTTTAAAGTAACGAAGGATAAAAGTTATCAGATAATTTTAACCGATATAAACGGAAACCGGAATTCTTCTCCTATTACTTATACAATAAAAGCTTTAGCCGATTCTTATCCATCAATTGAAATTATTAATCCGAATAAAGACGTCGATCTTGCAAACGATAATCGCTTACCTCTTTATGCAAGGGTTTCCGACGATTATGGTTTCACTAAATTAGTTCTTAATTACCGTTTATCTTCATCTAAATTTCAAGCCGAAGAAAATATTTTTTCTGCTGTTGATATTCCAATCGCTAAAAAGCAAAAAGAGCTGGATGTAAACTATATCTGGAATTTAACTCCACTAAATCTTGCAGCTGAAGATGTAGTAGTCTATTATCTGGAAATTTTTGATAATGATATAATTAGCGGTCCAAAGTCAACAAAATCATCTACTTTCGCAATTCGTGTCCCCTCACTTGATGAAATTTTAGCAAAAGCCGACAATACTCATTCGGAAGCTCAGCAGAATTTAAAAGAAACTTTAAAAGAAGCCGAAGATCTAAAAAATACTCTGGAAAAAATCGACCAGGATTTAAAGCAGAATAAAAGAGAAATTTCATGGGAAGAAAAAGAGAAGATAGAAAAATCACTGGATAAATTTGAAAAGCTTCATGATAAAATAGAAAATACAAAAAAAGAACTTGCACAAATGCAGCAGGATTTGCAAAGCAATAATCTTCTTTCAAAAGAGACTTTGGAAAAATATATGGAACTCCAGAATCTGATGGAGCAGTTTTCTTCCAAGGAAATGAAGGAAGCTATGGAACGGATGCAAAAGATGCTTCAAACTTTAGATAGAAGACAGGTACAGGAAGCAATGAAAGATCTGAAGTTCAACGAAGATGCATTTCAAAAAAGTATTGAAAGAACTATAAACTTATTGAAGAGACTTCAGATTGAACAAAAGATTGATGAACTAGCCAAAAGGATGGAAGATCTTTCTAATAAGCAGGAAGAAATAAATAAGCAAACAAATGAAAATAATTTGTCCGATCAAAAAGAAAAAGATAGACTGAGCGAACAGCAAAATGAAGTTTCAAAAGAACTTGACAAAGCTGATAAAGAAATGGACAAGCTTTCCGAGCTGATGAAAGATCTTGATGATATGCCGAAAGAAGATATGGAAAAATTAAAAGAAGAATATGATAAGCAAAAAAATCAACAGTTATCTCAAAGTGCTTCTCAAAATATTCAACAGAATCAGAAAATGATGGCTCAGCAGCAGCAGGAACAGCTTTCGAAAAACATGCAGAATGTTAATAAGCAGATCCAACAGCTTAAGGAATCTATAAATCAAAAAAATCTTATGCAGACTTTTACTGATATGATGAAAGTAATGGATAACCTGGTTACTTTATCCAAACAACAGGAAGAATTAAAAAACCAGCTTAAAGATATAGATCAAATTTCATCTTCATCATTAGATAAAGAATCTGAAAAACAGAATGAGATTCAGGGCAACTTAAGTAAAATGATGCAGATGATGTCAAAACTTTCCCAGAAGACTTTTGCTATTTCACCGGAGATGGGGAAATCTTTGGGTGATGCCAATAGGGAAATGGATAGAGCGATAATGGCAATGCAGAATAGAAACAGCAATGTAGCTGTTGCCAGTCAAGACAATGCAATGAAATCTATTAATGAAGCTGCAACTATGATGAAAAATTCTCTGGAATCAATGATGCAGGGTGGAGGACAGGGAGAGGGAGGAATGATGTCTTTGATGCAGCAGTTAAACCAAATGTCCCAGCAGCAAATGAATTTGAATAATTTAACACAAATGCTTCAGCAGGGTCAACAAGGAAAATTATCTATGCTGCAGCAGGCTCAGCTTCAAAGACTTGCACAGCAGCAAGAGTTAATTAGAAAATCTCTTGAACAGCTAAATAAAGAGGCAAAACAATCAGGTGAAGCAAGTAAAATCCCTGCAGATTTGGATCATGTTGCACAGCAAATGCAGGAAGTGGTTTCCGGTATGAATACTGAAAAGCTTGATGATAATCTTATACAGAAACAGGAGAGAATTTTATCAAAGCTTTTAGATGCTCAACGTTCTATAAATGAAAGAGATTTTGAAAAAAATCGTGAATCAAATTCCGGTAAGGAAATCGTTAGAAAATCTCCGGCGGATTTAAATTTTTCCTCGGATAAAGGAAAAGAACAAATAACGGATGAACTGAATCGCGCAGTGCAGGAAGGATATACAAAAGATTACGAAGAATTGATTAGAAAATATTATGAAGCTTTGCAAAAAGAAGATACTAACAATTAGTCTGCTTTTAGCAGTCTCCGCTTCCCTCAAACCGGATCAATATGGACAAAAACTTTATTTATATCGGCGAGCCGTAAAACTTCTTCCCTTACTTTAACTCCGATTTCATGAGATTCTTCCGTGGAAACATTTTTATTTACATCGATGTGAATTTCGATATGAAATTTATTCCCAACGTAATAAGATTTTAATTCATTTATCCCTTTAACCCCTTCCACTTTTAAAGCTTTGTTGGCAATCTCGAGAATAACATCTTCATCTGCAGCCTTTCCCATTAAGTAATCAATATTTTCCTTTGCTATTTCATAACCTGATTTAAATATAAATAAAGCAATTAAAATACCGGCTATTCCGTCAATATATCTTAATCCTAATTGAACCCCAATTACTCCTATTATGGAAAGAGAAGAAGCTAAAACATCATTCAGGCTGTCTACGGCACTAGCTTTTAAGCCGGGGCTTTTATACGTTTTCCCAATTTTAGATTGATATTGGGTTAAAATAAGCTTTATAATTATAGTGATTACAAGAACCACATAAACTTCAGAGTTTATATGGGTAATATATGGACTAATTATTCTTTCAATTGATGCTTTAATTACCTCAATTCCTACAATACATGCAAATAGAGCGATTAAAAAAACCGCAATTGGCTGGGCAGCATTATGGCCGAATTGATGTTCTTCATCCGGGTTTTTTAAAGATACTCTAACACTATACATAATTGCTGCGGATGAAATAATATCGTTTAAAGAATTTATTGCATCAGAAATAACAGCAATGGAATTGGAAAAGAGTCCGACAATAGCCTTAATTACAAAAAGGAAAATATTTGTAATTAAAGATAAATAAGTAGCGCGTTTTAATAATTTTGCCATTTAGAAATAAAAATAAGAAATATGACTGGTTATTGCCAAAAATTTACTTATTGTATAGTCGTACTAAATTTATTAGAAATTTAATTCTTAAGAAACAGATAAGAAATAATATTCTGAAACTGTAAAGAAAAATCTTTTAGGTCTAATTTATTTTAAGAATCATTCGATAATATATTGAGAATATTTATCTCAAAAATAGAATATAAAATAAAAAAATCTTATTTTGGCACAAGATTTGCCTCATTTGGGAACAATTTTTCTTGTAAAGATAAGGAATAAAGTTAAAACGGATTTTATGAATAAACGATATCGATACTAATGTGAATATTAATAATTTAGTGTAAAATTGAAAATTTTTACGGCAGGAAAGAAGTAATAATTACTTTGAACGGCAAAATTTTCAATTAATTTTTGTTACAAACGTTATCATTGAAAATTAATATTTGGATATAAACTATTAAGTAACTAAAAGACAAGTTCCATTAAAATTAAAAGGAAAATGTTGTGGACAAATTAATTTTTATTGTAGATGATGAAAAAGCCATATCAAGATTATTATCTTATTGGGTAAAAGATAAATGGAAATATGAGGCTGAAGTATTTGACAATGGAGAAGATGTTTTAAGAAAACTCCATTTAAAACCGGATTTAATTTTGCTGGATATTATGCTTCCCGGACTTGACGGATTAGCTACATTAAAAAGAATTAAACAATACGACGAAAACTTGCCTGTGATAATTTTATCTGCTCAAGGTAGTGTTGAAGTAGCGGTGGAAGCATTAAGGTTTGGAGCTTATGATTATTTTCCAAAACCTATTGATACTCAAAGGTTAGAACCCGTTATAAAAAATGCAATAAAACAATACGACCTAACCAGAGAGCTTGAAAACCTGAAAGAAGACGTTAAAAGAGAGTATAGTTTTGATAACTTAATTTCTGCCGACAATAAAATGCAGGATGTTTTTAAACTGGTTTCTAAGGTTTTAAACAACGATATTACAGTTTTGATTCATGGCGAAAGCGGTACCGGAAAGGAATTAATAGCCCGTGCAATTCATTATAACGGCAGAAGGAAAGATAAACCATTTGTTGTAATTAATTGTGCTTCAATACCTCGCGAACTCTTGGAAAGTGAATTATTTGGGCATGAGAAAGGTTCTTTTACAGGTGCGCATCAAAAAAAATTAGGTAAATTTGAATTAGCAAAAGAAGGAACTCTTTTTTTAGATGAAGTTGGTGAACTTGAAATGCTGCTTCAAGCAAAACTCTTACGGGTTATTCAAGAAAAGGAATTTGAACGGGTAGGAGGAACAGAAGTAATTAAGACAGATGTCAGGATCATTTCCGCAACTAACAGAGATCTAAAGCTAGCCGTTGAACAAAAAGAATTTAGAGAAGATCTATATTATAGATTGAATTCGTTCCCAATTTATATCCCCCCACTTAGGCAGCGTAAAGGTGATATATTGGTTTTAGCTCATCATTTCTTAGATACATTTAATAAAAAATTAGGAAAAAATACTAAGGGATTTTCAAAGAAAGCTTTGAAACTTATATATGAATATAATTGGCCTGGTAATATTCGCGAAATGGAAAATACAATAGAGAGATGTTTAATTATTGCCGAAAAAGATGTTATAGATGTAAACGATCTGCCGCCGCATTTGAGATCTTCCGAACCAATATTGAATAATGATTTTAATGGAAGTTTATTCAGCGACGAAGAAATAATTCCTTTTGAACGATTAAAAGAAGAATCAATAAAGCATGCCTTGAAAGTTACGAAAGGTAATATTGTTGAAGCGGCAAAAAAACTTCAGTTAGGAAGGGCTACTATTTATCGGTTAATGGATAAATACAGCATTGAAAACAGGTCTTTTGAATAAATTATTTACAATTAAAAAACACAGGTAAAATAAATATGGATTTTATTAATGAAAAACACGGTAATGTAGTTGTAGAAAAAGTCAATCTGACGAGGGCTACTTTAAAAGAAGCTGAAGCATTTAAATCTTTCCTCTACTCCAGTATAGAGGAAGGATGGCAAAAAATTGTAGTTGACCTTTCAGAATGTGAATTTATTGATTCCACATTTTTAGGTGCTTTAGTTGTTGCTCTTAAAAAGGTAACATCACATGGGGGAGATATGAAGTTAGTCGGATTTCAGCCTGCAGTTAATTCAATGTTCGAACTTACAAGGATGTACAGGGTTTTCGAATCGTATAAATCTAAAGAAGAGGCTATTCAAAGTTATTTATAATGATTTCGGTTATTATTAGGAAGATAAATATTTAATGGCGATTAGTGAGAAGAAAAATATATTAATTATTGACGATGATCTTACCATAAGAAAACTGATTGGACATCACCTTAAAAGAAACGGTTACGATATTTTTGAAGCTGAAGGGGCTAATGAGGGATTTAGTTTTTTAAATGAAAAGAAAATTGATTTAGTACTTTGTGATGTTACAATGGAAGAGATGGATGGTTTTACTTTCTGCCGAAGGGTTAGAGAGGATCAAAATCACCGGGTACTTCCGTTTATATTTGTTACTGCAAAAAACACCTTGGAAGATAAATCAGAAGCACTTGAAGCCGGGGGGGATGATTTAATTACAAAACCTTTTGATGTTAATGATCTGCTTATAAAAGTACAGGCTTTATTAAGACGGACCGATATATATAAAGTTTACGGTGCTAAAAAAAATCTGGAACAGTCATTCTCAGTAAAGACTTCAAAGATTTTATTGGTAGATGATGATCCAATAGTTTCAAAAATATTCCAATATAACCTAGTACAAGCAGGTTTCGAATGTAAAGTAGCAAACAATGTTGAAGATGGATTTTCTTTGGCCAAAGCAGATCCGCCGGATATTATAGTATCCGATATTATGATGCCGACTGTAGACGGTTTTCAATTTCGTCGCATGCTCTTGGAGTGTGAAGAGCTAAAATCCATTCCGTTTATTTTTTTAACAGCTAAAGAGGAAGAGAATGATATCCTTGAGGGTTATGAATTAGGCATAAATGATTATGTAATTAAAACCGCCGGACCGAAAATATTAACTGCAAAAATTAAAGCCATGATTAAAAGTCTTCATAAAGAAAGACAAAAAATAGTTTCAGAACTTCATGAAGCCTCAGGATTATTGGGTGCTAAAGTAGTCCCTGATAAATTTCCTGACTTCAAAGGTTTCGATATTAAATATTGGCATCAGACTTACCAGGGAATACCGGGAGGTGATTTTATTGATTATTTTGAACTTGATGAAAATAATCTGGCTGTTGCACTTGGTGATGTTATGGGAAAAAAATGGGGCGCATGGTATTTTGCTTATGCATATGCCGGTTATATAAGAAGCTCGATTCGGGTCGTACTTCAGTCAGCTGTCGAGTATAATCCAAGCGATATAATGCAGCAAGTAAATAAATCTGTTTATGAAGATTCTAAAATATCCGAAGTTTTTACCACATTATCTATTATAATTATAAACAAGCAAAACAAGACGCTAAAATATACCGGTGCAGGTGATCTCCCTTTAATTTATAGAAAATTTTCTACCGGTGAAGTAAAGAAAATTAATTCTAAAGGGTTACTCCTCGGGTTTACATCAAATGGTAATTATCATGATGTAACAATTCAATTAGAACCGAATGATTTAGTTTTTATGATTACCGATGGTATAATGGAATCCCGAAATTCCCAGGGTGAACAATTTGGTGTTGCGAAATTAAATAGTGTCTTATCCTGCATTAATGAATCGGATCTATTATCTCCGATAGAAAAAATAAAAGCAGAGTTTCAAAAATTTACGTCTAACAAATTTGAAGACGATATTAGCGTAATAAGTGTAAGAATGAATCCGGAGAAGTAAAGTTTATTTAGAATTATCCAAACAAACTTAAGCTGCAATATTATTTCCTTTCCAAATAAATTATCCTCTTTAAATGTATAATTCAAATCTTTTTTGCAATACTTTGAATAATAAATCAGTTCTTTAAATTTTTATGAGAATTTTATTGACTAATCAAGAAAAAAGTTATAAATTGAGTCGGTTTTAATTTATAACCTTTTTCAACAAAAACTATTTCTATTATATTCATTTGTTAAGAAAGAACTTAAAGATATAAAAGGGGATCGCATTTTTTGGATGCATTCCCTCAAAAATTAATATTGACTTTAATTTAGTTTTTTCGGACGTTAAAAATTGTAAATTATTTAATTTAATAATTAATTGGGTGCATGGGTAAGCTTATAGAAGAAAATTTTACAAACTAATGAAATTGTTTAAATCTTTTCTCTAAAAATACTCCCATATTTATTTTAAAATAAATGATTGCACCTTATTGTATGCGTCATTTAATTTCAATTTTTCAAATTTTTTTAATGAATTAATAATAATAAATCATGTGGGATTGATACTGTTACAAACTGTTCAATCCAGAGGATGATTATTAATAACTAAAAAGGAGAAAGAATATGAGTAGGAAGATTACCATATTATTTTTGTTGCTTCTAATACCTGCATATACTTTTGCGGGTACTGTGGGAAAAATAAAGGGTAAAGTTACAGATCTCCAGAGCGGCGAACAGTTAATAGGAGCCAATGTTATTGTTATGGGTTCCTCTTTCGGCGCAGCTACTGATGCAAATGGAGAATATGTTATCAATAACCTGGATGCCGGTACTTATACTGTTAAGGCATCTTATATAGGTTATAAAGCTGTAACCATTTCTAATGTGCGTGTAAGTGCGGATTTAACAACAGAAGTTAATTTCCAATTACCTGCCGAAGGTATTACTGTTGGTGAAGTTCAAATAGTTGCACAAAGACCCCTTATAAATAAAAGTAACACTAATGCTATTAGGGTTACAACTAACGAGCAAATACAGGCTCTGCCTATTAGAGGTATTAATAGCCTGATTTCTTTGACTCCGGGCGTAATTGTGCAGAATAATAATGTATACATCAGGGGCGGCAGAAACGATGAAGTTGGTTATTATCTCGAAGGAACTAACATAACCGATGCTATTAC
>CAYUVK010000096.1:0-19781 GCA_964448105.1 uncultured Ignavibacteriaceae bacterium | reverse complement strand
GCTCTATGTTCTTAATTTTTCTTTCCATTTTGTGCAGACTTTTAGAACTAAAGGAATAATCTTACACTATTCAAAAATTCTTTGCTAATTAAGATTAAGAGTAGGATTAAGATTAAGTCTTCATTATTGTATCTCGGATCAAAGAAGTTCAATAAATCGGATCCATACCATATTTTCCGCATGCATACATCATTAAGATTGATGCAAGATCAACAAGTACTTTTTTCTGATCTACGGTATAAATAACAAGGTTATATACTTCTGCTACAAACTGCATATTTTTAAGTATCTTATGAAGCTCTTTATATGGCGGGCTTCCATGCCAGTCGGCAACACCTTTTACTAAAAGCTTTTCATATCTTCTTAAAAATTCGCTAAATGAAATAGTCTGTTTGGAATGCGCGGTACGCGGTCTGCATATATTAATTAAATCGTTAAAATAAGTATCCCATTTTTTAGCAAGCTGTTTGTTCCTGTCTCTCATTACGTACCGTGCTTTTTCAAGAGAAAAGTGAGCTTTTGTATTGTGTTTATCTTTTGATGTTAAAGCATACCCATCATAACTAGTAAATCCGCTTTCATCAACATACTTCCATCTTTTTAAAAGTTGTTTTGGTGTATAGATAACAATAACCTTTTCAAGTGCGCTGTCTACTACAATAAATTTATTTTTCTGTTCCGTAATTACTGTAATCCAGTGTTCCCAATCATCAACACTTAAAATGCATGGCAATCCCTGCTTTAAATGATACGACAATGCTTTAATAGCTTCATAGGGAGTTTCCCTTCTAAAATATTTCATTTTGCAGTTGAAACTTTTAGCTGCTTTAGCAAGACCGATTTCATCGGTTCCATACCACCAGGTGCTTCCCGCTTTTTTTCCTATTTCCCTTTCATTTTCGAATCTTCCGAGCATTACAAGCCCGTATTTTAGGGCAAATGGCCCGCATTGATATTTATAAGGTTGGGGATAAAAACTCATAAGTATAAAAATTTTTACTTTTTAATTTAATTAATGTAAACGATTAAATCATTATACAAATTTTGCGTAAATGGTAAAAATGTTTATTTTTTCAATATGAAAGAATTGAAAGTTGCAATTGTATGCAATGAGCCACATCCCGATTTCTACATAAAATCAGTTGAACATGAGATAAAAGAGCTCGATTTTGTCCCTTATTTTGAAGTAGAAGACCTCACGCCGGTTGAAGAATATGAAATTTTAACCGAAAAACTAAATAAATCCGGCTTAAATACATATTTTTTAAATATTTTTGATGATTTAAATCTACTTATTCGGGATATCAAAAAAAATAAACCTGATGTAATCTTCAATTTTATTGAAATTTTCAATGATAATTCAGGTTTAGAAATGAATGTTGTCGGACTTCTGGAATTGCTCAAGGTTCCTTATACAGGTGCCCCCCCCATGGCCTTGGCAAACTGCCAGAGTAAAGTGCTGGCAAAAAGACTATTAAATTCTGTGGGTATTAAAACTCCAAGATTTGCCGTTTTCAAAAAACCATCAAAAAAATATAAACATAATTTACAGTTCCCTCTAATGGTAAAACCGGCATTTGAAGATGCAAGTGTAGGTATTGAAAATGATTCAATTGTTAACAATAATAAAAAGCTTAAAGAAAGAATTGAATATGTTTTTAGACATTTTATACAGCCTGCTTTAGTAGAAGAGTTTATTCAAGGCAGGGAATTAAATGTTGCTATTTTAGGAGATAAAAACCCTAAAGCTTTACCTATAAGCGAAATTAATTTTGATGAAATGCCGGATCATCTTTATAATATTGTCAGCTACCAGGCAAAATGGGATCCTCACCATGAAGCATACCATAAAACAATCCCTATTTGTCCGGCAAAACTCCCTCTTAAAATAGAAAAGAAAGCTAAAGACATTGCAGTTAAAGCTTTTAAATATATGGGATGCAGAGATTATGCACGAGTTGATATGAGGTTATCAAAAGATAATAAATTATATGTTTTGGAAGTAAATCCAAATCCGGATTTAACTGAAGGTGCAGGTTTTATGCGGTCTATGGAAGCAGAAGGCTATTCGTATGTAAGGGCATTAAAAAAAATAATTGAACTCGCATGGAAAAGAGGACGAAGTAACCTTCAAGGTTAATATATTTTAAAACACTTTAACCTTAAAAGTTATCTAGCACAGAAATTACTTCATTCAGAGTCTGTGCTTCATAATCCGGTTTTACTTTGATACTAGTATCCAAAGGATATTTAGTTTTACCTGAATAAACTAAGATGCTTATTCCACCTAACTTTTTTGCTCCCTGAATATCGGTTTCAATATCATCTCCAATCATTATGAAAGAAGATTCTTTGGAAAATCCCAATAACTCAATTGCGGAATAAAAGTATATCGGGGAAGGTTTACCAATCAATACAGCTTCTTTACCGGCAGCATATTCAATTGCCGAGATAAAAGCTCCTGCATCCAGGCATAAATTTACACCATCCGGTTTCCAGAATTTATTTTTCTGCATTGCCAGTAAATCTGCACCATTATAGACCTTTCTGAAAATATCATTGAGCGTTTCGTAATTCCATTTATCTTCAAGATCGCCAACAACAACTGCTTCGGGATTATCATCATCTATAAATTTTTCAAAGCTTTTCCTAATTTTTTCATTACAAAAAACCGATACTTTTTTATAATGATTTTTAACATAATTAATGGCTGCATTTACGGATGTCATTGCAGGGATTCCAAAATCCATTTCATTATCTTTCAGAAATTGCATTAAATCATCTGCGGTATTTAAAGTTGAATTGCTGATTATATATGTCGGAATTTTCTGCTCGGAAAGAAATTGTAAAAATTGTTTCGCATCAGATGCAGGTTTTTTCCCTATTCTTATTATTCCGTCAAAATCAATTAATACAGGAATATTTTTAATCATCTTACAATGGATTTAATAAATATGTACGGATGGTTTGCAGGAGCGATTCACCGAATCGCCCCTTTGATTAATTTTATTGAGCTTCTGCCAGCTGGGGAAACTTTACTTTTGCAATTTCAAATACACCGAACATTATACCGACATAAAACAAATCACCTAATAATGTATAACTGAAGAAAGGAATTGCAGCCGTATAGCTTTCCATTATTCCGGTAAAGTTTTGCGGATAGAGTGAAGAACCGTACCACATAGCAAAATTAGTTATTACGAAAAAACTGACTGAAGCAGAAACGGAAGCTAATATTACTTTACCTGGTTTTTTAGCTCCTTGTAAAGACATACCAATAACTACAATCAGTATAAAGCTTAAATAAACGACCCACATTTGACTGTAAAACCCGATAATTAAATCCGTAAGAAACAATGCTGCTAAAGGTACAACAAATGCAAGCCACTTTTTAGTAAAGTAAGCTCCGCCAAACAATGCAACTGCACCGACAGCAGTAAAATTCGGATAGTGCGGAATTAATCTTGTAAATGCTGCTCCAAGTATAATCAAGGTTAAAACAACAAACCTTGGATTCCTTATATTCTCTTTCATCTCTAGCTCCTTTCAATTTATAATAATAAAATATGAATAATTAAATATCTTTCAAAAAATTAATTTTATACCTGCATAAGCAGAAAACCCGGGGGTAGCATAACCATAGACTTCTTCATAATATTTATCAAGGAGATTTTCTATTCTGCCGTTCAACCGGATGTAATCAAAAAGTTTATATGAAACAGATAAATTAATAAGCGTATAAGGACTCAATTTAGTTCTTTGGGAGGAATTGCCTGTAAAGATTTTATCATCTCTTTTACCGACATAAATTAAATCAATATTTGTATTAATATCACTTGAAAAATCATAATTAATACTCAAATCTATTTTGTGCATGGGCCTTCTTAAAAGAGCTTCATTATAGTCAGGTGAATTCTCACTTTTATCTACAGCTTTTGTATAAGTATAATTAGCTTTTAATTTTAATTTTTCTATAGGATGAATGTCCACGAAAAACTCCAAGCCATCAGTTAACGCTTTATCAAGATTCACTTCTTTAAAATTTGCACCATAAGTAAATAAATTTCTGAATGAATTATTAAAATAAGTTATACCAAAGCTTAAATAATTATTAACAAATTGTTCAAATCCCGCATCCCACCCGGTGCTTTGTTCAGGTTTTAAGTCTGGATTACCGTATGCGGGATCAAATAGAAAAGTTAATGATGGCGCTTTAAATCCCGTTCCTAAGGTTGCTTTTAATTTTGTTCCTGTCTGCCAGATAATATAAGCCGGTGCAATTCTATATGTTATTTTTGAACCAAATCTCTGATGATGATCATACCTGATTCCTACAGTTCCGAAAATCGCATTTAAAAATTTAAATTGATTTTCCAGGTAAACTGCAGATGTTCTTGAACTGCTGAACGGTAAAATATTTCCATAGAAATATGAACTTGTGAAATAATAATATTCAGTATAAGCTTTTTCCTGTTCTGTTTCTAGACCAAGAATAAATTTGAAATTTTCAGATAAATTTAAATTGTTCTGCATATCAAATTTAATTTTTCTTCCGTCATAAAAGCTTGTAGATCCAAAAGGATTATTTAATGTAGAATCAAAGCTGTATTTTCTTACATTTCTAAAATATGAAAATCCTAATTTTGAATTTATTAATCCGCCTAATAAAGATAGATCCCCTTCGGTCCTGAATGCAGATTCATCGAGCTTATAAATGTAAGTAGGATCATCACCAAACATACCTCCGTGCTGGTCATAATCAGTGTTTGCATTGTTATAACGGTAATAAACATTCAAATTAAAATTTTTATGAAGATTAAATCCGAATTGTGAAGAAAAATTTTCATTATCGGTTCCGTCTTTCTCAGTGTTTCCATATTTCTTTGATGCTGCTGAGAATCCGGCGGTTTTATATTTGCTGAAAGTCAGTGAATAGTTAAAAAGTTTAATACTGCCGTTTAATCCTCCCAATCCTTTAATAGTGCCGTAAGAACCTCCTTCTAATGAAAGAAAAGTTTTAGGTTTACCGTAACCTTTTTTTGTTATAATATTAATTACTCCAGCTAAAGCATCTGAACCGTAAAGTATGCTTTGAGGTCCTCTGAGAATTTCAATCCTTTCAATATTATCTGTAGTAAGATTTGAGAAATCAAATGTATTGCTTGGATCGTTCGGCATATTCATCTCAATACCGTCAATTAGAACTAATGTATGACTTGAATTTCCGCCCCGTAGAAAAATACTCTCTAACGTCCCAGGACCCCCCTGCTGGGCAATATATACGCCGTATTGATCCTTTAAAAGATCAGCAACATTAAAAGTATTTTTATTTGCAATTTCACTTGAATCAATTACAGATATTGAGCTTGCAACCTCTAAGCTTGGAGTAGCGGTCCTGGTTGCCGAAACTACAACTTCCGAGAGTCTGTAAAGACCGGCCGTATCGGTCTTTTCAACAGTAAAATCCTGTGCTTTTATTATTGAAAAAAAAGATAAAACAAAAAAGAGAAGAATAAGATTGTTTCTAAAGTCCATTGAAGTTACTCCTATAATAATAGTGGTTAAGGTTGTAACTTCGTGGGGAGTTAATTAAAATGACAAACGAAAAGAATAATTGAGAATTTCGTTAATCCTACCTCACCCGCGAAGGCAGATTATAAGTATTACGGCAGGTCTCCTGGCTTAGGGGTTGGTCATCTGTTATTAGTCACTTGTCATTAGTAATTTTTAATTGAACATTAAATATTTGTCAATAAGTTTATTTCTAATGATTATTGACCAATGACAACTGACCGGATTACCCTTCACAGTTGCGCGTCAGCTCCGGACTTTTCTTTATTTCAGAATCACCGGATTCCCTATATTTCCCATTATCCCTTTAACAAAGATTGGGACACCGTAAAAATTTAAAAGAACTGGATTAAGATAAAACGATTTATTGTATTATCAAAATTGAAATGAAAAGAAGCTGATTCCGGCTATCGATGAAAAATTTCTAATTGTGAAATTTTTCTTGCCTATTAACAAAAATAAAATTAGTTTTTAAACGAACTATTACTAAAGGGGTTTAAGAAATGGGCAAATGGCATTTTCTGTTACTTATCCTCTTTATTTTAACAATACAGATTATTCCACAAGAATATCCTTTTGGGCATCTTTCCGTTGAAGATGGCCTTTCAAATAATGTGGTAAATTGTATACTTCAGGATCACCTTGGTTTTTTATGGTTCGGAACAGAAGATGGGCTTAACCGTTTTGACGGATACGATATAAAAATTTATCGACACAATCCGGAAGATATCAACTCCATACCAAGTAACAGTATTTGGTCTATATTTGAAGATCATGAGGGATTTTTATGGATAGGAACTAATAGTGGTGAAATTAGCAGATACGATTATAAAACAGATAAATTTACTAATTGGAAAATTGATTCCAGCAGCAAAAAGCAAAATCGAATTACCTCCATTTATGAGGATCAAAATGGATTGCTTTGGATTGGGACTTATAAGGATGGTTTATATAAATACAATTTATCCGCAGGGAAACTATATCACTGGCAGCATCAAACAAATTCTCAGAATAGTTTAAGCAACAACTATATAACATCCATACTGAAAGATCATTCCGGGAACCTGTGGGTAAGCACTTATAATGGTCTGAATAAGTTTAATCCTGAATCAGCTGAAAGACCTTTTATTCGGTTTTTCAGTGATTCAAAAAACCCAAACAGCATAAGCGGTAATTTAATTTGGTGTCTTACCCAATCCAAACTTGATTCAAATATAATCTGGATTTCCACGGTAAATGGTTTATCAAAATACAACTTGCTTACAAATACGTTCTCCCGCATTAGACTTCATAATGATATTAATATCCAGTTTGGGAACAGCATAGGACCAGTTAGTGAAGAATTGGACGGGAAAGAAAAAATATTGTGGATTGCAACATATGGAGGTTTAGTCCGTTTAAATCTCTCAACCAACAAATATGAAAGATTCATTAAAAATAATCTTAATCCGCTTGAAATTGCTAGCAACCATATCAATTATTTAATTAGAGACAGCTCTAATGTATTATGGATTGCAACAGATAACGGACTAAGTTTCATCTCTCATAAAAAAGCAAAGTATAATTATTCTTTCTATTCACCAGCCTTAAAGAACGGAATTAATAAGCTGAAGAACAAAAGCATAAAAGCTATTACCCAGTCTTCCAATGGAATCTTATGGTTAGGATCAGAACAAGGTTTGTACTTTATTAAAAATCTTGAAAGGGAATCGGGTTTAAGCTCAAGTTCTACTCTTGAAAATTTAAATGTATGGACAATGGCACCCGGTAATTCAAATGATTTGTGGATTGGAACATATGGCCAGGGAATAAAGCAATTAGATATCACGAACGGCACCTTAAAGTCCTGGCCTTTAGAAGATACTGGCTCAAAATTTAAAAATCTTTCTCTCAATTTTGTTAAATCTATTCTTCAGGATAGAAAAGGAATGGTATGGATTGGATTTTGGGGTCCAGGTCTAAACAGATTGAATCCGCAAACAGGTCAATTTCAAAACTGGCTGAATGATGAAACTGATCCTATGAGCCTTAGCTACAATGATGTTTGGATTATTTTCGAAGATAGCAGAGGAAGAATATGGATTGGAACTAATGGCGGAGGACTCAATTTATTTGCTGATAAAGATGGAGGGAAATTCTATAACTGGTCGAAAGGAAAAAGCCCGTCTTCACAGTTCCTATCAGAAAATAAAATTTCCGGCAGACAAACCATTAGGCTTAATGATAACAGAATTTATTCTATTTGTGAGGCTAAAAATGGGAAATCCGCTGGTAATAAAAAAGAAACTGTTTTATGGATTGGGACTGGTTCGGGACTTAACAAATTTACATTAAAAAATAATCCGGACATTTCAAGGAATAATTTAAATGCTAAAGAGCTTGAAGCTGATGTAAAATACTTCACTGTAAATGAAGGGCTTCCTGATAACTCAATCAATTCCATTCTTGAAGATGAAGAGGGTAATCTCTGGCTTGGTACAAATCAGGGTATGTCTTTTTATAATGTCGGTAAAGAAATTTTTACAAATTTTACAATTTCCGATGGTTTAATCGGAAATGAATTTAATTATAGTTCCGCTTTTGAAACACCGGATACGTTAATGCTCTTTGGCAGTACGACTGGCTTAAATGTTTTTGATCCAAGAAGGATTCAACAATCTGATTTCTGTCCGCCTGTTTTAATAACCGGATTCCAGATTTTTAATCAGCAGGTTCCAATCAATAAAGAATCTCCCTTGAAAACAAACATAGCACTAACTAAAGAAATAATTTTATCATACGAGCTGAATGTTTTCTCATTCCAATTTTCCTCTTTGGATTATAACTCACCACAATCAAATCAATATGCTTATATAATGGAAGGATTTGATAAAGATTGGACATACAGCGGCTCAAGACAATTTGCTACTTATACAAATTTAGATCCGGGGAGCTATATTTTTAGAGTAAAAGCAACTAATAGCGATGGTATATGGAGTAAGAACGAGGTATCATTAAATGTATTAATTAATCCTCCTTGGTGGAAAACTGGATGGGCTTATTCTACTTATATTTTCCTCATTGTTGCCGGTCTATTTGCGATAAGGAGATTTCAAATAAACCGTTCTAAATTAAGAGATGAACTTAAGATGCGGGAATTTGAAGCTAAAAAACTCCATGAGCTTGAAAACCTGAAATCAAGATTTTTTGCTAATCTTTCACATGAATTCAGAACACCGTTATTGCTAATTAAAGGCCCTGTTGAACAGTTGATAAAAAAAACACCGGATGAGCAAAATGAACAAGTTAAGCAATTAAAAATGATTCAGCGTAACAGTCAGAAGCTTCAAGAATTAATCGATCAGCTTCTTGAACTGTCTCAGCTTGAAGCAGCTTCAATTCCATTAAAAGCAAAGCTAGAAAATTTACCAAGTCTTTTAAAGGGAATTGTCTATTCTTTTGAATCTCTAGCAAAGCAAAAAAACATTACCATAATATTTAATAGTCCAGAGAAAATATTATATACGTGGATTGATCGTGATAAGTTTGAAAAAATAATTAATAATCTCCTTTCAAATGCCTTAAAATTTACAAAAGCCGGTGGAGCTGTAACAGTTTCTGTAAATTTGAATATTACTATACAGCAAGCCGAAATAAAAATTTCAGATACGGGCATTGGAATTCACGAAGATCATTTAAAAAAAATTTTCAATCGTTTTTATCAAGTTGATGATTCTTCCCAAAGGGCTTTTGGAGGTTCTGGGATTGGTTTGGCTTTAGTAAAAGAATTAATTGATCTGCATAAATGGAATATTTCAGTAAAGAGTGAACTTTACAAAGGAACCGAATTTATACTATTTATTCCCACCGGAAATGAATATCTTGAAGAAATCGAGAAGGTTTATGAAAAGGTACCTGAATTTGAGACAATTATTTCGAAAGCAAACAATTCGTTTGATGAAAAAGAATTAGATATAAGAAATACTGGATTACTAAAACGTGAGTCCATTCAAAATGATTTGGTTAAAAAGTTGTCCATATTGATTGTTGAGGATTCATCAGATGTAAGAATATATTTAACAGATCTTCTTAAATCCTGCTACAATCTAATAGAGGCAGAGAATGGTGAGGCAGGATTAAAAATAGCTGTTAATAAAATGCCCGATTTAATTATTAGCGATATAATGATGCCGTACATGGACGGGATAGAATTTTGTAACAGAATAAAAACCAACTGGGAAACCTCACATATTCCTGTAATTCTTTTAACAGCTAAAGCTTCAAGTGAAAGCAAAATAGAGGGTTTGGAAACAGGGGCAGATGATTATTTAACCAAACCGTTCGATTCGAAAGAACTTCTCATACGGGTAAAAAACCTTCTTGAACTGCGTAAACAGCTGAAAGAAAAATTTTCAAGGGAAATTAAACTCAAAGCTGATGCTATAACAACAACTTCACTTGATAATGAATTTCTAAACAAGGCATTCAAAATAGCCGAAAAGAATTTTTCCGATACAAAATTTGATTCTGAGGCTTTTGCAAAAGAAATGTTTGTTAGCAGAAGCCAATTGCACCGTAAACTGATAGCAATTACCGGTCTTCCGCCGGGGGAATTTTTAAGATCATGCAGGTTGAAGCATGCAGCACAAATGTTATTGGAAAAACGGTTAAGTATTACACAAATTGCATTCGAAGTCGGATTCAAAAGTTCTTCTCATTTTACAAAAGCATTTTATCATCAATTTAATTGCCTCCCTTCGGAATTTATAGCGAAAACATAGAGCAAAATAACGTAATTCCTATTACCCCCTTCCCCTTTAATATTGATAATTTAACTTCCCTGCAACAAAAAAGCTATAAAATGACACAATTTAGATATTAGTTTATTAAGCAATAGATTATTTTGTTCAAATCAATAAACGAATAATTGATATGAATAAAATAAAAGAAATACTTAAGCTGGTTTCTCTCTATACTTTATTTATACTAGAATATATATTAATTATTATTTTGATTAGTTATATTTTTTAAAGAGATAAAATTCTTTATTCATTCGATTTAAAAAGAATACACTAAAAAATTTCTATTTCGATTATTTTCCTTCATAATTCATGGTTCTTTTATATTTTTTCAACATTCATCATTCATTTATCCTTTGCAACAAATCCGTCAAAAGTTGGCACATTTTCGCCAGTAATCCTTTAATTCAAAATTTATTTTTGTAAAAGTTCCAATTAGAAATTACCCAGCGAATATCCTGCACAAAGTCATGAAGAACAATATAGATATGATTAAAAGAAAGGAAAGACTTATCACATTCGCCATTAGCGTTATAACTGCTATAGTTGTTCTCGCATTTATAATGCTGGTCTTTAATCTTTTTTAAGATTTATTGCCCAAATCAAGGATGATTTAGAGTTAGAAAATAACTTATAATTAAACAAGATTTATAATCATAATCATCGGAAAATCAATACAAAAAATTTTTAATAAAAACAGATGGAGATATAAAATGAAGATAAATTTTCTACTGATTATAATTTTATTCTTACTGAGCATTGATTACCCAATTGCTCAAGACACACTAACAATCCTCCACCTTAATGATACACATTCTGTTTTATCAGCTGTCGGTCCGAGAGATGAATCACTTCAAGGAACACAAGGGGGAATTGCACGTGCTGCAACTGTAATTGGTCTTACCAAAATGACTGAATCAAATGTATTAACACTGCATGCCGGAGATGCTTTTTTTGGTGATTTTTTCTTCAATAAATATTTCGGGGCAGCAGAATTTCAGCTTCTTAATTCCTTAGGGCTGGATGCAATGACAGTTGGTTATCATGATTGGGACTTATATCCTTCAACATTGCTTAATTCGCTTCAAGCTTCATTTTCTCCATCCGAGGGATTCCCCCTTCTTTCAGCCAATTTAATCATAAAAGATACTGCTTTTCAAGGATTGAAGGATTATATTTTTCCTTATACTACTAAACAATTAGGAAACATTAAGGTAGGGATTTTCGGATTAACTACTCCCTTGGCAAACGTTCTTTCATTTACTCTTCCAGCGGTCTTTATTGATACTAATTTAGTTGAATATACCTTAGAAATTGTTAATGCATTGGAAAAGCAAGATTGCGATGTTATCATTCTTCTTTCTCATTTAGGAATAAACCTGGATCAAATCATTGCTAATTCTGCATCTGGTATAAATGTAATTGTTGGTGGCGATGATCACTTATTACTTGGAGATCCAATTCCTGTAACTAATCCTTCAGGGGAAACAACCTGGATTGTTCAAGCAAACGCATATTACTTATATATTGGGAAACTGAAGCTTAAAGTGGATAACGGAATAGTTAGTTTCCTTAATTATGAAATGATTCATCTCGATGAATCGGTTCCTGAAGAACCGTCTGTTCTGCATGAAGTAAATAATCTTATTTCAGAAATAGAAAATGATTACGGGCCGGTTTACACACAGCAGATTGGTTATGCTACTGCATACTTCGAAGAAATAGCAGATTCGTTAATGTTCCCGGGATATCATGATACACCAACTGGAAATTTGGTTACCGATGCTTTTCGTGCCAAAACAGGAACCGATATTGCTATTGAAGCCGGAGGATCGACTGCACAGCCTCTATATCCTGGACCTATTGTAGCTGCAGATGCATTTAGAGTTATAGGGTATGGATTTAACGAAGTAAATGGATTAGGATTCAGATTAGCAACCGGTGATATTCATGGAGCAGACTTCTGGAATGGAATTGAAATAGTATTATCCTTAGATGAGCTTAATCCTATTTCTTTGAATGATGAATTTTTACCGCAGGTTTCAGGTATGAAATATAAGTACAATCCTTTCAACCCGCCTGGTAAAAGATTGCTGGAAATTACGATTGGAGAAGAGCAGGAACCATTTGATACTTCGGCAACCTATTCCGTTACCGGGAATGAATTCTCAATGATATTTTTTACAACTTTCCTCGGTATTCCTGTCAGCAATGATTCTCTTTATGAAGAATCAACTGAGTTTCAAGTTCTGGCTGAATATATTGCGGCTCTGGAGACTATTACTCCTAAAGTAGAAGGAAGGGTTCAAGCTGTTGAGGCTGTTTCAGTTGAAAGCGAAGTTTACAATCCTAATAATTATCAGCTAAAACAGAATTATCCTAATCCGTTTAATCCAACTACTCACTTCGAATTTGAAATTGCTAATTCCGGATCAGTAACATTAAAAATTTATGATATCCTTGGAAAAGAAGTGGCAACAATTATTAATAAAGAATTGCGTGCTGGAAAATATAACTATCAATGGAAAGCAATTGGACTGTCAAGCGGAGTATATTTCTATCAATTAAGAGCAGGAGATTTTCTTGATACAAAGAAATTAATTCTGATTAAATGATTTCCTCTCCGGAGAATATCTTTTCAAAGTACAGGAGAACAATATGAAAAATATAATTCTCAATCCTATAATGCTTTTGATATTGTGTTGCTGTTTTGCTTTATCGCTCCGATCCCAGAATTTCAACGATGGAACAATTCAGGGCAAAAATTTAAATAAAATGTATGAGGATTCAACTCCACCTTTTTCCTCTTTTGTACCAACAACAATTATCGGGAACCATATTATCGTAGAGAATACTGCTGATTCCGGATTCGGTTCATTACGTAAGGCAATTATAGATGCCAATACAAATATTGGTATGGATACTATTGTATTCAACATACCTAAAAATGTACCAGGATATGATGCCGATCTCGGTATCTGGACAATCTTACCAACCAGCTACCTGCCTTTTATTACAGATCCGGATCTCGTTATAGATGGTAATTCTCAAAAAGAATTTATTGGCGAAGACAGCAACCCTTTAGGTCCTGAGATTATCATTGATGGCAGTGAGGCCGGTGTATCCGCTGGTCTGGGAGTATTTGCTGACAATACTGAGATTTATGCTCTGGTTATTAAAAGATTCAAGAGTATTGGCGTTGACTTTAATAATGTAGAAACCGGGCGTATTGCAAGCTGTTATATCGGTACTGATCATGCTGGCATCGATACTGCAGGAAATTACGACGGTATTGAGTTACGCAATGGAACTAAAAATATAATAGTCAGCGAAAACGTCATTTCGGGAAATAAGCGTATCGGAATTTTTATTGCTGATTCTTCATCAAACAACCATATTATCAATAATATTATTGGTCTCAACCGGACTGGTACAGCTTCCATAGGAAATATCTATAATGGTATTGACATTGAAAGACATTGCAGCAGTAATGAAATAATCGGTAATCGCATTGGCGGTAACAACGAAGGGATTAATATTTTTCAATCCAATAAAAATTTTATTGTTGGTAACATGATCGGAACTAATGAAAGCTGGGAGTTAGATCTTGGCAATATTGGAAGTGGTGTGTCTGCCTTTGGTGAGGCTCAGGACAATACTATTACAGAAAATATCATTGGATATAATGATGTTTATGGGGTGTACATATCCGATCAGGGAACCTCCCGCAATACAATAAGTCGCAATTCTATTTCAGAGAATTATTTGAAAGGAATTCAGTTAAACGACGGCGGCAATCTAGAACTTCAACCTCCAGTTATTTCTTCTGTAACCAAGACAGAAATTTCAGGAACAGCAGGTGTTAATAATACCATTGAAATCTTCACGGATGAAAATAATCAGGGACGTTTCTATTTAGGTTCCACTCAGTCAGATTCAGCGGGCAACTTTACTTTTATATTACCCGATACAATGCCGAAGTTTTCATATATAACTGCAACGGCTACGGATACATCTGGTAATACGTCAGGATTCAGTCAGCCATCCGTAATTAATTCTGTGACTGACCATTCGATACCAGAGGCTTTCAAATTATATCAAAACTTTCCTAATCCTTTTAATCCGGTTACGAGAATAAACTATTCGCTTCCTCTAACAAGTTTTGTTACTCTAAGAGTTTATGATATACTGGGAAAAGAAGTAGCAACCTTAGTTAACGAAGAAAAACCCGGCGGTAATTATGAAATTAATTTTGATGCAGGTAATCTTTCAAGCGGGGTATATTTTTATAGAATGATGGCCGGAAGTTTTATATACACAAAGAAATTTATCCTGCTTCGCTAATCTTTTACAGTCTATAAAAGCGATTTTATTGCGTAGGAAGTTTTAACTTCCTGCGCTAAATTTTATCAACTAAACAAAATATAGCTCAAGCTTATTATAGTTTTATGTAATAGTTAACCAACTTCCCTTTGTTTTTATAAATTTAATTTTATAAGTTTACAATAATTATTGAAGTGATTTGATTGCTGTGGCGACTATTCTTTGTGACAATTCTTTAATAAGTAATTCGTTAAAGGGGAAAAAACTACCGCTTAATCACATAATTGAAATTTATCCAGGTTTATATTTAATACTTCCGATTAAAGGAGAAGTTAATGAGTTGGTTTATTAGATATCTTGATTCATCATTGGGAAAGAAGCTGGTTATGGCTGTAACCGGACTCTTCTTGTATTTGTATTTAATTATTCATCTGGCTGCCAACCTGTTTCTTTTAAGAAACGATGGAGGCGTTGCATTTGAAACTTATGCGGAGTTTATGGGAAGCGGAATCAATATCCCTATTAGAATTATCGAGATAGTCCTGTTCCTTGCTTTTGCTTACCATATTCTTAACGGCATAAGATTATGGTTCAGTAATAGAAGTGCAAGACAAATTCCTTATAAAGAATATAAGCCTTCCGCCAACAGCACATTTTATTCTAGGTTTATGATTCAAAGCGGAATTGTTGTGCTTATATTCTTAGTGCTGCACTTAATGGATTTTTTCCTTCCCTATCGATTCAGTAATCCGGATCTTACAATGTATCAATCAGTTGTTATGAAATTCAATAATACCTGGTGGTCGATAATGTATATAGTTGCAATGGTATTGCTTGCATTTCACCTGGTTCATTCTTTCCAGAGCGGGTTCCAAACCTTGGGATTAAGGCACACAAAGTATACAGCTTTTATTAAAGGTTTCGGTGTCGTCTTTTCAATCCTGATTTGTGTAGGATTTGCAATCATTCCCCTGTATTTTATTTTGGGAGGAGGGAAATAAAATGGCTAACGATGTAAAATTAAATGCTAATGTTCCTGAAGGAAAGCTTGAAGAAAAATGGACAAATCACCGCTTCCAGTTAAAGCTTGTAAATCCTGCAAATAAAAGGAAATATGAAATAATAGTTGTCGGTACTGGCCTAGCCGGTGCATCTGCTGCAGCTTCTTTAGCCGAATTAGGTTATAACATAAAAGCTTTTTGTTTTCATGACAGTCCAAGAAGAGCACACAGTATAGCCGCACAGGGCGGCATTAATGCGGCAAAAAATTATCAAAATGACGGTGACAGTGTTTATAGATTATTTTATGATACTGTTAAAGGCGGTGACTACCGTTCTCGCGAAGCTAATGTTTACAGGCTTGCCGAGTTAAGTGTTAATATTATTGATCAATGTGTTGCGCAAGGCGTTCCTTTTGCAAGGGAGTACGGCGGACTTCTCGATAACCGTTCATTCGGCGGCGCCCAGGTTTCAAGAACTTTTTATGCAAGAGGACAAACCGGACAGCAACTGCTTCTTGGTGCTTACAGTGCATTAGAGAGACAGGTCAATTCAGGAAAAGTTCAAATGTACCCGCGTCACGAAATGCTGGACTTGGTAGTAATTGATGGAACGGCAAAAGGAATAGTTACGAGAAATATGATTACCGGTGCAATTGAATCTTATTCTGCAGATGCAGTTATACTGGCAACCGGCGGGTATGGTAATGCCTATTATCTTTCGACAAATGCCAAAGCTTCTAATGTAACTGCTGCATGGCGTGCTTATAAACGAGGTGCTTTTTTTGCAAATCCATGCTTTACGCAGATTCATCCGACCTGCATTCCTGTTTCCGGACATTATCAATCTAAATTAACTTTAATGAGTGAAAGCCTAAGAAATGATGGCAGGGTTTGGGTTCCAAAAAATTCCGGCGATAAACGGCCGCCGAATCAAATTCCCGAAGAGGATAGGGATTATTACCTGGAAAGAAAATATCCCTCTTTTGGAAATCTTGTACCGAGAGATGTTGCATCCCGCAATGCAAAAGAAATGGTCGATGAAGGTAAAGGAGTCGGACAAACCGGGGTTGCAGTATACCTTGATTTTGCAGATGCTATAAAACGTCTCGGCAAACAAGCAATAGTTGAAAAGTACGGGAACTTATTTGATATGTACAAGCTTATTACTGCTGAAGATCCTTATGAAGTTCCGATGAGAATTTATCCTGCGGTACATTATACAATGGGCGGGCTTTGGGTAGATTACAACTTAATGACAACAATTCCCGGCTTATTTGCATTAGGCGAATGTAATTTTTCCGATCACGGTGCCAACCGGCTTGGCGCAAGTGCATTAATGCAGGGGCTTGCAGATGGATACTTCGTAATTCCTTATACCATTGGAGGTTATTTAGCACAGATAAAGAAGGATAAAATTGATACAAACCATGAAGAATTTAAAAAGGTTGAAACTGAAGTAAAGGAAAGAATATCTAAACTTTTATCTGTTAATGGTTCTAAAACTGTAGATGAAATTCACAGGGATTTAGGCCATGTTATGTGGGATTATGTAGGTATGACACGGAATGCAGATGGTTTGAATAAGGCAATCCAAAGTATAAAGGAAATTAGAGAAAACTTCTGGAAGAATGTTAGAGTTGTCGGAAAGAATGAAGAATTAAATCAGGCACTTGAAAAAGCCGGAAGGGTTTCAGACTTTTTAGAGCTTGGTGAGTTAATGGCTATTGATGCTTTGCATAGAAATGAATCATGCGGAGGACACTTTAGAGAAGAATACCAGACCGAAGAAAATGAAGCTAAAAGAGATGATGAGAACTTTACTTATGTCGCTGCATGGGAATTTAAAGGAAAAGACAACAACCCGGAACTTCACAAAGAAAATTTAGATTTTGAATATGTTCACCTTACCCAGAGGAGTTATAAATAATGGCTAAACTGAATTTGCATTTGAAGATATGGCGTCAAAAAAACAAAGATGATAAAGGAAAATTTGTTAACTATGAAGCTAATGACATATCAACCGATATGTCTTTTCTTGAAATGTTAGATTTGATAAATGAAGGTCTAGTAAAAAAAGGTGATGAACCGATTGCATTTGACAGCGACTGCCGCGAAGGAATCTGCGGAAGCTGCGGATTATATATTAACGGCAGACCGCATGGGCCGTTAAGAGGTGTTGCTACCTGCCAGCTTCACATGAGAAGCTTTAAAGACGGTGATTCTATTACTATTGAACCCTGGCGCGCGAAAGCTTTCCCAGTTATAAAAGATTTGGTTGTCAACCGTTCTTCTTTCGATAGGATAATTGCAGCAGGCGGGTATATCTCTGTAAACACAGGCGGGGCGCCGGATGGAAATGCAATTCCAATACCCAAAGATGAAGCCGAGCAAGCATTTGAAGCTGCTGAATGTATCGGGTGCGGTGCATGCGTTGCTGTATGTAAAAATGCTTCCGCAATGCTCTTTGTCGGTGCGAAAGTTTCTCACCTTGCAAGACTCCCGCAGGGTAAGCCGGAAAGAGAAATTAGGGTTGTAGCAATGGTCGAACAAATGGAAAAAGAAGGGTTCGGTGCATGCACCAATACCGAAGCTTGTTCAGCAGAATGCCCTAAAGAAATTTCCATGGATGTTATTGCTCAACTAAGAAGGGAATATTACAGGGCGCTGATAAAAGCGAAAAAATAATTGCAGGTATATTGCCAATCTAAGCTTCAGTAAAGAAGATTATAAAATTATAACTTAGATTTTTAAAATATCTGGATTATTTTGATCGTGGTTTATTAGTCCAATCACCGTATAAAGAACCATTCCAGCTAAATGTTAACACTGAATCTGGATTATTAGCCGCTGAGCAAAAAATTTCAAATATATTATCAGAATTTATATCTGTAAATTGGTAGCTATCTCCCAGCATCTTCATCATAGTATAACCATTCTCATCTGTTTGAGTTATTAAATTTGCGGTAATACCATCCCAGCTATAGACCCACCAATCTTCAAATGTTCTCACCCCCAGACCCCATGAGAATGCAATAATTATTTCTTGACTTCCATTCGCATTTAATCCATAATATCTATTATATAGGCTTGAGAAGCATGACTTAATATTTGATCTGATAACCATAGTAATTGATTCTCTTTATAAATTCCGTTTATAAATCTCTCATTACTTTCCCATTGATCCTTTGAACAAGCTACAAATACAAAACAATCTTTTAATGTTATAGACGTATTTATAAACTCACTATCAATATCAGCAATAGCAATGAGTTGAAATGAGCCATTGTCATAAGATTGTAATGGTGAATTAATTTTATATTCGGCTTTATCTATTCTTTCATCTATTGTTTGCCCGTAAATAGAACTTAGCAATAAATAAAATAAAACATATATTATAAATATATATTTCATTTTATAAACTCCTTATAATAGAACGCCGATAATTATGATTTTTACGATCCCCCGAATCATAATTAGATCATAAAAATCAGCGTCCCAATCATCTTTTATGGCAAATTTATTTCTACTGTTGAATTTGTACCTATATTCTGTTGCTGATCTTGAGTTACTCCTCCCGAAGTTGCTCTGAATGATATATTTGACGGAAGCAGTTCTTTTGTAGCTTCTCCGTTTACTGTTGAACCGAATTGTCTCCAGGCTCCTGCATAATATTTTATATCCGCATTGTTAACCGGTTGATTTTGGTTATCATTTACTTTTACAGTACATAAGACTGTCAAAAAGTCTACTACATTATTTGAGCCTATATCCTGTTGCTCATCATTTGATATATATTCATACGTCATCCTGAAGCTGTAGTTATTCGGCAGCAGTTCTTTTACTATAACTCCATTTACAGTTGTACCAAAGTCTCTCCAAGCCCCGGCATAATACTTAACTTTTCCTTGGTCAATTAGACTACCCGAACTATTCCTTAGTTGAACATTTGCATTAACTGTTTGGAAAACAACCGTTGGATTTGTACCAATATCTTGCTGCTTGTCATTACTGGCATAAGCATAAGTCATTCTAAAACTATAATTATTCGGTAGGAGCTCTTTTGCTGCAGCTCCATTTACTGTTGCACCGAAATCTCTCCAAGCGCCAG
>CAYUVK010000095.1:0-19827 GCA_964448105.1 uncultured Ignavibacteriaceae bacterium | reverse complement strand
TAAAATTTGAAGAATTTTTCCTTTAATTGAATTTTTATTCTTTTCCTCTTTTAATAACCTAATACATATATTCTGATCTATAATAATTTTTCTTTTACTTTCTATTTCCGTTCCGTAAGGGATGCCTAACTTTAAAGCTTCGCCAAGCGAACACAAATAATAACCGGAAATCCATTGATAAAATTTAAGATCGGTTGAAGTGAAGATAGGTTTATCATCAAGGATATCCGAAATAGGTTTTAGCTTTTCCGAGACATCAGTCTTTTCAATAATGTTTATAATAAATCCGGTTAATATTCTTTTACCGAAAGGAGCGACAGCGCGTACCCCGGGTTTTGCGAACTGCTTAAATTCGGCTGGAATTATATAGGTAAACGGTTTCCTAAACGGCAGAGGAAATACTATTTCAGCAAACATAACACACCCTGAAAATTAATTCAAGAATGATTGAATGGTTGTATGGCTGAATGATTAAATGGATTTCCCTTGCACTTGAACTTGCTCTTACACTTTGAATTTTGAATACGTGTAGCATTATCTATATGATTCGTAATATGGAGCCAACTTTCTGTAGGGATTTGTATCAAAAGAAAAACTCAGCATTTCAAATTTTAATGGATTGATTTTACTATCCCACAAAATCCTTTTATAGTCTTTAGATTGTATAATCTGCCCGTTAGTTGAAATCACACTGTCCTCAAGACCGAGAGTCAAATAATAAAATCCCCCTTCGTAAGCTATACCTTCGATTCCCTTAACATTATCAAATTTATAAACTGCTTTACCCATCAAAGTATCATTTTCCAAAAATAGATCTCTTTTAATAATATTTTTACGATTCTTTTTCATCGACTCAACGAATTCATTACTCTTCAGCAAATAACTAAAAAGATTGTTCTTATCTTCTTCAAAATCATTATCTGTTTTTGCATCGGAACGAATATCTGTAACTAAAACAGTTGTGGTGCCGCTGTTATCTGGATTTAATTTTACTTCATATGACACTTTATGAAAAATTATACATCCGCCTGCAAAAAATATCAGAAACATTATTGAAGCAGAAAACACTGCATTTCTAAAATTTATTATTTTGTTTTTCACAATGTCTCTCCTATTTTTTTTACTGCACTTTCAAAAAAATTTTTGTTTGATTATTCGTATTTAATTCATCATTAGTTTCAAAAGGATAGTTAATTTATTTTTTATATAATCAAAAGGCATACCGTAAATTACAGGAATATTTAGATCATACAAACACCGGTAAATAATATTTTCCGGTTTATAAAATTTTTTAAGAAAATTTGATAGAATGTTAAATTTTAGTTTCTATTTTAATCTCGATGTGCTATCTATTTGCGGATTTCAAGTTTCCCTTTAGTTCTTTGAAAAACAAAATAATTACCTAAGATACCAGAAGGATATTTTGTTGAAATTCCTCTTTTATCTTTTGCCTTAAAATAAAATTTTATTTTACTTTTATTTATGTTAATATCGACCAAACCGGCATAACAATCTTCATCATCTTCTTTCATTTCATAATAAGATTCTTCCCCCTGATTGTCTTTTAGAATGTATAGTTTAACACTCGACTTAATCAAACCATAACTACTTAGGATATAAGTTTTTATTTCAAGTTTGTTTCCCAGATCAGTTAATTCAGGAGTATTAGAAAATGCCGGCCCAAAATAGGTAACTGCTTTTTCTGCATCCGGTATTCCCCAGCCATACAAATTATCAGGATTATCTGCTTTTGATGATGAATTTTTTATTGCTTCAACTACCTGGTTTGAAGAAAGTTCGGGGTGCGTAGATAATACAAGAGCAACTATCCCGGCAGCTATCGGTGCTGATAGTGAAGTTCCGTGAGACCAGCTAAACTCAGTTTTAAGCTTTGGTAAATAATTTGCAACCCATACTCCCTCCCCCGGCGTAACTATATCAGGCTTTATTCTGCCATCAATTGTAGGTCCGCATGAACTAAAAAATGAATGAATGAAATTTTTATCAATTGAACCAGCTGTTAAAACTTTAAATCCATCCCCGGGAGGTTCAATAATATGCCATTCTTCTTCATAATTATTTCCGGCAGAACAAATATAAATTATACCATTAGCGGCAAGACTATCAGCTGCCCTGGTTATTAGCGCTGTTCTACCGTCCATTTGATTCGGGAAATAATAATTTGCATCATCAAATTTATTAAAGCTTAATGATGTTGTAATAATATTTGCTCCGTTCTTAAATAACCATTTTGAAGCTTTTACTGCATTGACTTCTTCTTCTGCCCGTCTCTCGGTTGATATATCTGTTTTCGCCAAAATAAAGTTTGCACCAAAAGCAATTCCTACCAGCTCATTTACTTTGTAACCACCAACAACTGAAAAAACGTTTGTACCATGATCCAACCCTTGAATGTGTTTATAATTTAAAGTTGTGGTTTTGTTTGTAACAAAATCAAACTCTTTAATTATTCTGGTATTCTTAAATACAGGATGCTTAGTGTAAAAACCAGCATCTATAATACCAATTGTAATATTCTTACCTATAATTCCATATTTATGAAGCCGGATGGTATTGACAATTTTATTTTGCCTGTATGAGTAACCGTACAGGTATTCATCTGTTGATTTATTCAACTCAACCATGAGCCAAATCAGAACCGATATTATAAGCACGGATAATGATATAATTTTAATATTTTTCATAAGTTATTTAAGGATAACGATACAACAGACTGATTACAGTCATCCATATACAAAGTACTAATAACTATTGTGAACTTCCCGGTTATATGTTCATGCACGCATTTTGTAATAAGTTGAAATTATTCCGGTTCGGAAATTACATCTAAATTTTTTTGAATGTAATCAACTAAATTAAAAACAAAATTGAGTGCAGTATCTTTGTCTGAAACTATAATTCAACCTGAATGTAACGATTGTCTGTGCATTAAGATTGCATAAAAAAATGAATGAAATTAAGGAAAGAAAGAACCTTATCATTTTTATCTCAAATGATCCTTTAATCTTCCACTTTTACTGATTTATCAGGATAAATCTTTAAGTTTATTTTTGTATAGATTATATATTCTACCAATAACAAGAAAAGAGGAAAAGATATACTCGTCAAAATTTGTGAATCCAAACCGATAACACTTTCTCCTTTAATTTGATTCAGAGCCCTGAATAACAGAAAGATTATTGCGCATAATGAAAGGCTTTGAAGAATCCCGAAAATCCAGAATATTTTCTCTTTCATTATACACCTCCTCTGTTTTTTAGATCTTGTCTGTTACTAAAGTTAATACTAAAATACATCGTCTTTCAAGGGATTTAATAAATTTTATAGAATTGATTTTCATAGAGGTATTAAACCATACCGGTTTTATTCTAAGTGTATTTAAAAACAATTGCTGCAATAACAAATAATAAAGCAGTATTAATTGAAATAATCCAGTAATAAAACAAAAAACCTATCTTTCCGGTTTCAGCTAATGTTATTTTTTTATATTCATTTGCATAAAAGGGGATCAAAAAGCGAAGAAATATAAAACTGACTTTTATATTTCGTTTTTTCAAATCATCATAAATCATAATACTGCTTATTAAATAAAATATAACTGCTATTGCTGCAATAGCTATAAAGATAATTGTTACATCCATATTATTTTTGCTGGTTTTATAGGACTTTAAATAATTAAATTACAGCTCCATGAATTAATCAATCGGGTTTTTGTTTCTCTTTATTTATTTCTACATCATTTATAATATGCTGATAGAATGTTTGCAAGGCTGATCTTCTTGTTTCTTCATTTAAATCATTTTTTGATAATCTCTTTAAAGCTGAGAATCCTTTTGCCTGATTTAATTCCATGAGAACCAAAGCAGCCAATATTTTTGTACAGGGATCTTCTTCGGTTCGGAGCATTCCTTCAATCATATATTCGCCTTCTGCAATTTTATATTTACCTATCAAGTAAATAGCAGATCTTTTTATTCCGCAGTTATTACATTTTAAAGCTAATTCCAAATTCTGATACGCATATTTATTAGGGGTTAATTCAGATAAAGACATATTTTGTGAAATAGCCTCATTAGAAAGTAACAGACAGAAAAAAAAGATTGTTAGAAATGAAAATTTTCTTTTCCATTCATTATGCAGTGCTTCAATATTTATGTTTGACATTTTTTCCTCCTTTGAATTAACCCCATCAACAATTTTTTGATTCTATAACTCTTCAAATGTGCAGTTATCACATATGTACTTCTTATAAATTCTATCGAATACTTTTCGAACCAGCTCACTCTTATCACTCTTTGACAATCCTTTTAGTTGGCACATTCCTATCTTTGAATGGATCTTATATAAAGATAAACCGGCAACTATTCGTGCCTCTTCTGTTGCACCCATCCTTGCAAGCCTAAGTAAAGGAATCATTGCCTTACCTGATTGCATTTCACCGAGGAAATATGCACAGCTAGTTTGAAGACCTGCATTATCCGATTTAATACCGACAATTAGATTATCTTCAATAACTGATAATTTGAAATCTGAAAATACAGAGAAATCATTAAACAGATTGACACTATTAAGTGCAGGTTTTTCAGGGACCATTTTTTCAAGAAATTTTTTATCAGGTTCGGCAGCAAATAATAAAGATGAAAGAATTATTAATGAAGCCAGAACCAAACTAAACCGGGTTTGATTTACATGTTTCATTTTATTTACCTCCTCAAGTTTTTAATTATTTTATTTATTAACTCATTAATTACAGGATTCTTTTATTTCTATTTTAAGATTGCTTCTGATACAGCTTACGGATTATTTTTTCCAGGTTTCTTTTTGAAAGTGTTTCTTTTATTACTTCAATTATCTCGCCTTTGTCTATAAATAAAAAAGCCGGTGCTCCATCTATGCCCAGATGATTCAATAATTCTTTATGAGCTTCAAAATCAATTCTTACTATATTAATCTCTTGGTGATATTCCTGTTCGATCTTATTTACTATTAAATCCATCAAATGAGATCCCCCGCTCCATTCAGCCCGAACTTCAATTAATGTTGGAATGTTATAGTTGAAAATTTTACTTTTCAATTTTTTGTCTTTATTGATATTATTGTTTAAGTCGGTCATTTTCTTTTTCTTTGATATTGATTTTTTTATTTAACAATACAATTGGTTTGCCAATTACTGTTGGAAAGTATGAACGGCTTTAAAATCTTACGAACGGTTCAGATATATTTTGGGAATAAAAATCGATTGGAATTTACTTATGGAGTGATGTCAATATATTGTCAAAAGCCAAAATATTGACAGTTATTTCTTTTGGATATTTAGTTTTTTCATTCGTGCTTCAAGAGTAGTTCTCTTAATTCCCAGGATTTTTGCGGCTCCTTTTTCTCCACTTACCTGCCAGTTGGTTTTTTCAAGAACTTTAATGATATGCTGTTTCTCGATATCTTCAAGAGTACTATAACCGCCTTCTTCATCAATATTAGAAATTGTTTTTGGCAACATTTCATTTAATATCAGCTTGCTGCCTTCATTAGTTATAACTGCCCTCTCAATTACATTTTCCAGTTCCCGTACATTCCCGGGCCAGCTGTATTCTATCATCTGCTCAATCATACTCTGTGATACAATTTCTATTTTCTTCCCTACTTTCCTGCTGAACTTATTTATAAAATAATTAACTAAAATTGGTATATCTTCTTTCCTGTCACGTAGTGGAGGTATATAAATAGGAAATACGTTCAACCTGTAATAAAGATCTTCACGAAAATTTCCATTTTTAATTTCCCGGTTTAAATCCCGGTTAGTTGCGGCTATTATTCTAACATCAACTTTTATTGTTTTAGGATTACCAATTCTCTCAAACTCCCCTTCCTGTAAAACTCTTAATATTTTAGGTTGAAGCTCTAAAGGTAAATCTCCGATTTCATCGAGGAAGATTGTTCCGCCGTCTGCCAATTCAAATCTCCCGATCTTTCTTGAAACCGCACCTGTAAATGCTCCTTTCTCGTGACCGAATAATTCACTTTCTATTAGACTTGCCGGTAAAGCGGAACAATTGACCTTAACAAGAGGTCTTTCGCTTCTATTGCTAATATTGTGAACGGCTCTGGCAAGAAGCTCTTTTCCTGTTCCTGATTCGCCTAAAATCAAGACAGTCGCATCTGTTGAAGCGACCTGTTCTACTTTATGTAATACTTTTTTTACCTCTTCACTTTGCGTGATGATATTACCAAAATTATGCTGCAGTTTTATTTCATCCTGCAGGTAAACATTTTCCGCCTCCAGTCTATTTTTAAGTAATTCAACTTCCGACAATGCATTTTGAAGATCATTTGTTAGCCTTGTCTTTTCTTCAAGACGTTCTGTTAAAGCTTTTCTTTTGCCTTCAATATTTTTAACTCTCTTCTTATATACCGAATAAACAGAGAGTACAATTAATCCTAATATTAATCCCCTGAACCACAAGGTCATCCAGAAAGGAGGATGAATTGCAACATTTATAAAAGTACCTGCTTCATTCCATACTCCGTCACTATTTGAACCTTTAACTCTAAAAACATATTCGCCGGGAGGTAATGTAGTGTAAGTTGCAAATCTTCTTGAGGAATTTGTGAAAATCCAGTCCTTATCTAATCCTTCCATTTTGTATGCATATTTATTTTTCTCAGGAGCAGAGAAATCGAGTGAAGCAAATTCAAACGAGAATACATAATCCTTATATGAAAGATCGATTTGTTTAATAGAGTATACTGGTTTCTTGAATTCAATTTCTTTATTAAATTTTTGAAATGAAGTGATTACATTCGGAGGAATAAATGCGTTGTCTTTAATATTTTGAGGATAGAATGAATTAAATCCTTTTATTCCTCCAAAAAACATCTCGCCGTCCTTACTCTTAAAATATGAACCGCCGTTAAATTCATTATCCTGTAGACCATCTTTTACATTATAATTATTAAATGATTTTGTTTTGGGATTGAATCTTGAGATTCCATTATTTGTGCTTAACCAGAGATTTCCATTTTGATCTTCCAGGATACCGTAAATTGAATTACTGGGAAGTCCTTCATTTGTAGTAAAGTGTTCAGCCTTCTTAGATTTTATATCAAATTTGTTAAGACCCCCTCCCCAGGTTCCAAGCCATAAAATTCCGGCTTGACTTTCATGGATGGTAAAAATATAATCACTATTTAAGCCTGACGCATTTTCAGGGTCAGATTTAAAGTTTTCAAATGTATTAGAATCTTTATTTAATTTATTCAAGCCTCCACCCTCTGTCCCAATCCAAAGATTCCCTGATTCATCCTCATAAATTACTCTAACAAAATTGTTGCTGAGACTCTTATTATTATTCGGATCATTTTTGTAGTGAGTGAACGTTTCAGTTTCTCTATTAAACTTATCCAATCCTTCCCCATACGTACCTACCCATAAAATTCCCGCTCTATCTTCATAGATGCTTCTAATTTCATTAAGGGCAAGACTACCGGGATTATCAGGGTTATGCTGATAAACGGTAAAAGTATTAGTTCGAGGATTAAATTTGTTGATACCCCCGCCATGTGTTCCAAGCCAGAAATATCCTTCACTGTCTTCATAAATAACTCTGACTATATCACTACTTAGACTATTTTTATTATTAGGATTGTGACGGTAATAAAAATATTTATTTCTTTTCCGGTCTAATTTATTTAATCCACCTCCATGAGTACCTATCCATAAAATGTCATTTTTATCTTCATAGATTGCCCAAACTATAGGATGACTTAGGCTGTTGGGATCGTTTGGTCTATATTTATAAAGTATAAATTCTCCTGCTCCCCTTGATACTTTATCGATCCCGCTCCCGTAAGTTCCAATCCACATTGTACCAGATTCATCTTTAAATATTGCCCTGATTTCATTATAAGCTAAAGAGCGTAGGTCTAAAGGATCATGCAAATATCTTGTAAAAGAATTTATATCGGGAACAAATAAATTTAGTCCGCCCCCGTTTGTACCGATCCATAATTTCCCGGAATTATCTTCACATATTGCATAAATTTGATTGTGGCTTATGCTATTATCATTATGATTATCATTTAGATATTTTTTAAAACCCAATATTTCATTTTGATCATTTTTTATTACTTTATTTAATCCCCTGTCGGTTCCTATCCAGATGTTTCCTTTACTATCCTGGTAAAAGGCTCTTACGGTATTATTACTGAGTGAGTTGGTGTTGTTAATATCAAATTTAAAATGTTTAAAAACATATTGTTTTGAATCAATTTTCTCCTTATCTAAAAAATTTATACCATCATTCGTACCTATCCATAAATTTGAAGAATGATCAAGCATTAAAGAATAAATAATATTACTGGTTAAAGAATTAATATTATCCGGCTGATAAAAAATTCTTTCAATTATATATTCATCTTTTTTAGAGTTTTGGGGAGTTAATTTATTTAACCCATTATCAGTCCCTAGCCAAATTATCCCTGAGCTATCTGCACATATTGAGTTTATATTATTATGACTTATCGTATTAGGATTATTATGATCATAAGAAAACCTGGTTATTTTTTTTGTATAAGGATTGAACTTGTTCAGACCTGAATTGAAAGTTCCTATCCAGATATCACCATCCAACTCCATACTCATTGCATTTATATCGTTATAGCTTAAGCTGTTCTGATTATCCGGATTATTTCTCATCACTGTAAAAGTATAACCATCAAACCGGTTTAATCCGTCTTCCGTTCCGAAATACATAAATCCTTCTTTATCCTGCAAAATACATTTCACTATGCTTTGTGAAAGCCCCTGCTCAAGAAAGATTTGTTCAAATACTAAATTAGAACTCTGGCTGAAAATGTTTGCTGTAGCAATTGTAAAAATTATTGTAAGAAAGGTAAAATGATAAAGAGGTTTAAATGTTTTTAATAAATGCTTTTGCGGTGCCCTATTCGAGATGAAAAGTAATGACATATTAGTCAAAAGCTACTTTGTAGCAAATTATTATTTATTAAAACTAAATATAGTTCGATGAAAATTCAAGATAGCCTGAAATTATTAAAGCTAAATTGAATTTATTCAAACAGCATTTTGAATAATATGTCAGTATAAAAATACATTATAAGTAAGATAAAAAATGCCAATATGCTCTATCAGCATTACCATGATTTTATTATTCAAGCCCACGATTCTTAAGCATCGGTTCTATCTGAGGATTATGTCCTGTAAAATCATAAAATATCTTGTTATAATCTTCAGTGGCTCCACGGGAAAGAATTATATTTCTGAAACGATCTCCATTCTTACGGGTAAGGCCGCCATGATTCATAAACCAATCAAATGCATCATCATCGAGCATTTCAGACCATAAATAAGCATAGTAACCGGCAGCATATCCGTTACCCCAGATATGCATGAAATAGCTCGAACGATAACGGGGTGGTACCTGCGGAATATATAGACTATCTTTCTTCAGACTTGCAGTTTCAAATTTGCCTGAATTCAGTTCCGGTGCACTAGATGGTAAAGTGTGCCAGGCCATATCTAGATCTGCCGCCTCCAGAAGTTCAGTAAAATCATATCCCTGGTTGAATATGTTTGATTTCTTAATCTTTTCAACCAATTCTTTTGGTATAGGTTTTCCTGTCCTATAATTAAAAGCATAATGATCCAGAACCTTGGGATAAAGTGCCCAATGCTCATTAAATTGAGATGGAAATTCCACAAAATCACGCGGAACATTAGTACCTGAAAGGCTGGGATATTCTTCATCTGCAAACATTCCATGTAGCGCATGACCGAATTCATGGAACATTGTTGTAACATCATCATAACTCAATAAAGCGGGTTTGCCTGGTGCTGGCTTAATAAAGTTTTCAACATTATAAACTACCGGTTTTGTTCCAAGGAGTTTTGATTGCTGCACAAAATTATCCATCCATGCGCCTCCCGATTTATTATCTCGTTTGAAATAATCTATATAAAAAAGTGCAAGTGATGAACTGTCTTTATCAAAAACTTCAAAAACACGGACATCTTTTTGGTAAACAGGTATATTATGAAGTTCCTTGAAAGTTAAACCATAAAGTTCATGGGCTTCATAGAAAATTCCTTTTTCAAGAACATTCTCAAGAACAAAGTATTGTTTAACAAGGGAATCATCTAAATTGAAACGGGTTTTCCTCAATTTCTCAGCATAATATTTCCAATCCCACGGCTGCAATTTAAAATTTTTATCTGAATTATTAATTGTGGCTTGAATATCTGAAGCTTCTTTTTGTTCATTAGCAACCGTAGCCGGAACTAAACCGGAAAGAAATTTTTCCACGTTTTCAGGAGTTTTCACCATTTGATTCTCGAGTCGCCATGCTGCATAGTTTTTATAACCCAGCAGCTTTGCTTTATCTGCCCGAATTTTGGCAATACGTTCTATTATTGCACGTGTATCATTTGCGTCGTTGTGTTCATTCCGGTTCCATGAATTTTCGAAAAGCTGTTTCCTCACTTCCCTATTCTCAAGAATCTGAAGGTCGGGCTGCTGGGTAGTATTCTGAAGAGGTATTAACCATTTTTCGGAAAGGTTTCTTGATAACGCTGCCTGAGATGCTGCGTCGAGTTCAGATGGAGAAAGACCGGCTAATTCCGACTTATCGCTCACAACTAATGCTCCCGCTTTTGTACCAGCTAAGAGTCTATTCACAAATTTTGCAATAAGTGTTGCCTCTTCTTCATTCAGTTTTTTTAATTTTGTTTTATCTCCGGCAGATAAATTTGCACCTTCATGGATAAACTTTTTATAATAGTATGAAATTAACTTTTGTGATTCATGATTAAGTTTTAACTGGTTTCGTTTAGCATAAATTGATTTAACCCTTTTAAACAACTTTTCATTTAAAAAGATAGCGTCATTATGAGCTGCAAGTTTTGGAGCTTCTTCCTCCTGCACTTTTTGAAGCAGCGAATCTGTATTAGCACTAGTTACGGCATTAAATACCAGTGATACCCTTGTAAGTAACTGACCGCTTTTTTCCAGGGCAACAAGTGTATTTTCAAATGTAGGCGGAGCAGGATTATCGGTAATTTTTTTAATTTCTTCAAGCTGCTGCTTCATTCCTTCTTCAATAGCCGGTTTGTAATCATTATCTTTTATCTTATCAAATGGAGGCGCCTCAAAAGAAAGCTTACTCGGAGTGAAGAACGGATTCTCCTTATTATTATTTACATTATTTTTCGATGAATTATTATTTGTACCGGCAATTATATTTTGCTTAATGCTGAATATTATGAAGATGCACAGAATCATTATGTTAAAAATTCGAGTCATTATTAATCCTTTAAATTATTTAAAGTTTTTAGGACCTGCTTTAGTAAATATCCACGGTGTAAAGAAAAGTCTAAGCACGCAGGGTATTTAGGGAAATGGACTTATCATTAAGGCTAATCAATGTAAAATCACTACCCGGACCATATCAGGTTCTTAATTAAATTAAAAAAATAATTATTTTATATGAATAATAATAAATTACCAGCAATTCAAAAATAATTTGCGTCAAATATGAATATTTAAATTTTTGCAGAAAATCCAGATTTTAAATATTTCTTTTAGATGATAATAAATTAATTAAAGCTCGTCAGCTTCGTCATAAATCAAATGCTCAAATGTTTCCCTGCTTCTGATAATTCTAAATTTATTACCATCAACTAAAACTTCAGGGGGTCTTCTTCTACCATTATAATTTGATGACATTACCATTCCATATGCTCCGGCAGACATTACGGCTAAATATTCATTTCGTTCACTTTCAGTGATTTCTCTATCTTTTGCAAAATAGTCCCCCGATTCACAAACCGGTCCGGCAATATCCGCATTAATATCTTTCCTATCAGGAAATAATTTCATTGGCTGGATATGATGATAAGCTTTATAAATACTCGGTCTCAACAGATCGTTCATAGCCGCATCAATAATTATGAATTTTTTCTTATTATTATATTTAGTGTAAATAACTCTTGTCATTAAAACACCGCCATTTGCTACTAAAAATCTTCCGGGTTCAAAAAAGATATGACAATTTAATTTCTTCAATATAGGAACTATTTTATCAGCAATTTCTTTTACTGAAAAAGTCTTTTCATTAAAATACTTTACCCCTATTCCGCCGCCCACATCAAAATGCTGAAGATTTATTCCTTCGGATTTAACTTTAAAAAAAAGTTCGGATAATTTTTCAATTGCTTCAACATAGGGTTCCATTTTTGTTATCTGGGATCCAAGATGCATATCAATCCCGGTATACTTAATATTTTTTAATTTCTTTTCTTCTTTAAATAATTCCAATGCATGAGATGAATGAATTCCGAACTTATTTTCAGCTAAAGCGGTTGAGATATAAGGATGTGTCTCGGCATCAACATCGGGATTTACTCTAATTGCAACATGAGCTGTTAAATTTAATTTTAAAGCAATTTCATTTATTAAATAGATTTCCTGGTCTGATTCTGCTTTGATCATTAAAAGATTATTTTTTAATGCCATCTTAATTTCATGTGCCGTTTTACCAACACCGGATAAAATAATTTTATCCGGTTTTACTCCAGCTTTTAAAGCTCTCAGAAGCTCACCCTCGGAATTAACATCTACCCCGCTTCCCAATTCATGAAAAGTTTTAATCACACTTAAATTAAAATTTGATTTGGAGGCATAAAAAATTGTATGGGGAATTCCATTAAATGCTTTGCTAAACTCGTTATACCTATCAGTAAAAAATTTCTTGCTGTATATGTAAACCGGGGAACCATATTCCTCAACTATTTTTTTAATTGGGACTTCATCACAAAAAAGTTGATTGTTTTTATATGTGAAATAATTTGAATCGAAAAATTGCATGATTAAAAATCTATTGTAAATGATTTTCAAAGATAGCAAAAAATGATTTTAATTTAACTTGACTTAAATAAATATTGAGCATTTGATTTAATCTGCGTAAATCATAACAATCTGCTTCATCTGTGTTCTATTAAGATTATAGTACCACACATATTCAATTTGAATTACTTTCCTTTTTGGGTAAATTAATAGTTATTTTTTTCAGGAAAACCAACTAAAATATATGAGATATCCATTTGCAGAGATAGAAAATAAGTGGCAGAAATTCTGGGAAGAGAATAGAGTTTACGAAACTGATTTATTAAAAACTGATAATAAACTTTATTGCCTCGTAATGTTTATTTATCCTTCCGGGGCAAAACTTCACATCGGGCATTGGTATAATTACGGCCCTACAGATTCCTGGGCAAGGTATAAAAAGCTGAAAGGTTTTAATGTTTTTGAACCAATGGGTTATGATGCATTTGGTCTGCCCGCTGAAAATTATGCAATTAAAACCGGGATTCATCCTCAGGACAGCACTTTAAAGAATATTGAAGATATCCGTGTGCAACTGAAGAAGATGGGATGTATGTATGATTGGGATTCAGAATTATTAACGTGCGATCCGAAATATTATAAATGGAATCAATGGCTCTTCCTGCAGCTTTACAAAAAAGGATTGGCATACAGGAAAAACGCTCCTGTAAATTGGTGCCCGAATGATCAGACAGTCCTTGCTAATGAACAGGTATTATCTGATGGAACTTGTGAAAGGTGCGGAACAGTAGTAATTCAAAAAAACCTTACTCAGTGGTTCTTTAAGATAACTGATTATGCTGAAGAACTCCTGGAAGGATTAAATGAAATCAACTGGCCGGAAAAAACAAAGTTAATGCAGAGAAACTGGATTGGGAAAAGTGAAGGAGCAGAAGTCAAATTTAAAATAGAAAACTTTGAAAAAGAGATTAATATTTTCACAACTCGACCTGATACATTATTCGGTGCTACTTATATGGTTCTTGCACCAGAACATGAGATAGTCGACATAATTACTACAGAAGAGTTTAAATCACAAGTTGAACAATATAAAGACTCAATAAAATCATTATCAGAAATTGACCGGACTTCAACAGTAAAAGAGAAAACAGGTGTTTTTACTGGTGCTTATGCAATTAATCCGGTTAACAACAAAAAAATTCCTATCTGGATTGCCGATTATGTCTTGATGACTTACGGAACCGGAGCCATTATGGCTGTTCCAGGAGAAGATGAACGTGACTGGGAATTTGCAGAAAAATTTAATTTGCCTATTGTCAGAACAGTAAAAACTCCCGATGATTTTGAAGGTAAAGCATTCACTGGTGATGGTCAAGCAATCAATAGTGATTTCCTGGATGGACTTTACGTTAATGATGCAAAGAAGAAAATTATTGATTGGCTTGAAGAAAAAGGGATAGGTTTAAGAAAAATAAATTACAGGCTCAGGGATTGGTTGATTTCCCGGCAGCGTTATTGGGGTACTTCAATACCGATAATTCATTGTCCTAAATGCGGCGAAGTACCGGTTGAAGAAAAAGATCTTCCAGTTAAACTCCCCTATGAAGTAGAGTTTAATCCATCGGGAGAATCTCCTTTAGCAACAAATAAAGATTTTATTAATGTTAAATGCCCAAAATGTAATGAAGATGCAAAAAGGGATGCAGATACAATGGATACCTTTGTTGATTCATCTTGGTATTATTTCAGGTATTTAAACCCAAATATAGACACTAAAATATTTGATACGGATAAAACAGATAAATGGATTCCGGTTGATCAATATGTCGGGGGAGCAGAACATGCTACAATGCACCTTCTTTATGCGAGATTTATTCATAAATTTTTGAGGGATATTGGTTATACTGAATCAAATGAACCTTTTCTCAATCTACTGCACCAAGGCACAATTACTAATCAGGGTGCAAAAATGTCAAAATCAAGAGGTAATGTAGTAAACCCAGATGTTTTCACTCATGATCTCGGCAGTGATGTATTCAGACTTTATTTGATGTTCATGGGTCCTTATGAACTTGGTGGTGACTGGAGTGATAAAGGAATTGCAGGTACGGAAAGATTCGTGTTAAGAACTTATGAGCTCTTTAAAAACAATAAAGACTTTACTAAAGAAAATAAATCCAAAGAAAAATATAATATTCAGGATCTTTCCGATGAAGAAAAAGCTGTTTACAAAAAAGTAAATCAGACAATTAAAAAATATGATGAGGAAATAAGTAATTTCCGTTTTAATACAGCCATTGCTTCTTTAATGGAATTATTGAACGAATTGAAAAATCTGGATAAATGCACAAAAGAAATCCAGGTTTTTATTCTTGAAAGGTTTGCAATTCTTCTCGGACCTGTTGCACCTCATCTTGCTGAAGAGTGCTGGCAGATTCTGGGAAAAGAAAAATCTATCTTCGAAAATCCTGTTTGGTTTGAACCGGATAAAGATGCATTGGTTGAAGAAAATGTGAATATTGCTGTTCAGATTAATGGTAAATTGAGAACCGCAATAGAAATGCCTATTGATAGTGAACAGGATAAAGTTAAAGAAATCATAATGAAAGATGAAAAAGTTACAAAACACCTGGATGGGAAAAAGATAATAAAAGAAATTTTTGTGAAGAATAAAATCTATAACATTGTAGCAAAATAATTCAAAAGTTAAAATTAAAAATTCAAAAGTATATTTATGCTCGATTTAAAATTTATCCGTGAAAATCCTGATTTGGTTAAGCAAGGGATTAAAAATAAAAATGAAAAAGACAGGGTCGATGAAGTTCTTAAACTGGATGAAGAAAGAAGAAATCTTATAATTCAAACAGATGAACTGAAACATAAACGGAACCAGGTTTCATCTCAAATTCCACAAATGAAAAAATCCGGTCAGGATGTCTCTCCCATTCTTGCCGAGATGAAAAACGTTTCGGATAAAATTGCTGATCTGGATTCACAACTGAAAAATGTTGAAAGTGATTTGAATGATATCTTGATGTTCATTCCGAATATGCCGCATTCATCTGTCCCGGTTGGAAAGTCATCAGAAGAAAATGTTGAAATTAGACAATGGCTGCCGGATGGTTTTTCTTTTAAACAGGAAAATAAAGTTCTGGATCACATTGAATTAGGAAAAAAATTAAAAATTTTAGATTTTGAAAGAGGAGCAAAAATCTCAGGTTCGGGATTTCCTCTTTACATTGGAAAAGGAGCAACACTGGAAAGAGCATTATTAAATTTCATGCTCGATTATCATCTGCAGAATCATGGATTCAACGAAGTATTTCCTCCCTTTCTTGTTAACAGGGATTCCATGAAAGGAACCGGACAGCTTCCTAAAATGGAAGATGATATGTACTTTGTTGAAAAGGATGATCTGTTTCCTATTCCTACTGCAGAAGTTCCGATTACGAATATATATAGAGGTGATATTCTAAGTGAAAGTGAGTTACCTATAAAATACGTTGGTTATTCCGCCTGTTTTAGAAGAGAAGCAGGATCTTATGGAAAGGAATCAAAAGGATTTTTAAGAGTGCACCAATTTAATAAAGTTGAAATGGTAAAATTTGTTAAACCCGGAAATTCATATGATGAACTTGAAAAACTGGTAAACGATGCAGAAGATATTTTAAAAGAATTAAATATCCCATACAGGATATTAATGCTTTGCACGGGAGATTTAAGTTTTGCAGCAGCAAAATGTTACGATATTGAAACCTGGTCGCCTGCAGAAAATAGGTGGTTAGAAGCTTCATCATGCAGTAACTTTGAAAATTTCCAGGCTCGCCGGGCAAATATCAGGTTTAGGAATGAAACAACTAAAAAGCCTGAATTTGTTCATACACTTAATGGTTCAGGTTTAGCAACGAGCAGGCTGATGGTTTCACTGTTGGAAAATTACCAGACTCCCGAAGGTAAAATTATTGTGCCTAAAGTACTACAAAAATATACTGGATTTGAAATAATAGATTGAATAATATTAACATTATTCTAAATTCATGTCCTAATTTTATTCCTTTTCTGCTTAATTGTTTAAATGATTTGCTAATTTTTAAATTTTATGAAAAATCTTTTAACCTTAAAAAAATATTTTGTCCGATATAAAAAGAAACTCTTCTGGGGTTTTCTTTTTATTCTATTTTCAAATGCCGGGTCTGTTTACGTTCCCCTTTTAATGAAAGATGCAATAAATGGTTTACAGGCGACAGTTACTACTGATGTACTGTTACGTTATGCACTTTTAATAGTTGGAGCGTCTCTTTTCGCCGGAATTTTTCGATTTCTAATTCGCCAGACAATAATAGTTGTTTCCCGCAAAATTGAATATGATCTCCGTTATGATTTTTGGAATCATATCCAGAAGCTGCCTTTAAGGTATTTTCAAAATAATTCTACCGGCAATATAATGGCACATGCTACCAATGATATTAATGCTGTTAGAATGTTTTTAGGTCCAGCTGTAATGTATTCAGTTGATACTTCGGTACGACTTTTAATTGTTATATCTATTATGTTTTCTTTGAATTCCACCTTAACAATTTATTCTCTTCTGCCTTTACCGATATTATCGTTTTTAGTTTATAAAGTTGGTAAAATTATTCATGCAAAGTTCACTCTAATCCAGGAAAAATTTGCCGATTTAACTACAAAAGCACAGGAGAATTTTTCAGGTATTCGTGTAATTAAATCTTATGTGCGCGAAGAGAATGAAATAGGAAGTTTTAAAAAACTAAGCAGAGAGTATCTTACCCGCAATATGGATATGATAAGGATACAAGCCTTTTTTCAGCCAATTTTATTTCTCATCACAGGCTTTTCAATAATCATTGTTATATATCTTGGCGGAATTCAAGTTATCAATGCTCAGACAAATTTAGGTGATATAGCTGCATTTATAATTTATCTTGGAATTTTAATTTGGCCGATGATTGCATTTGGCTGGGTAATAAATATAATCCAGCAGGGTGAAGCAAGCATGAAACGCTTGAATAAGATTTTCCATGAACCGTTTGAAATCAATGAAAACGAAAATACGGATTATTCAATAAAAGATATTGAAGGAGATATAGAATTTAGAAATGTTTCTTTTCAGTATAATGAAAACCTCCCGTATATTTTAAAGGATATTAATCTAAAAATCCCTAAAGGTTCAACTTATGCAATAATGGGATATACGGGAGCTGGAAAAACTTCATTTATAAACCTGATTCCCAGACTTTACGATACAACTAACGGCGAAATTTTGATTGATGGGAAAAATGTAAAAAATATTCCGTTGACTATTTTAAGAACTAATATTGGTTTGGTTCAGCAGGAATCTTTTCTTTTTTCCGATACTATAACAAATAATATTTCTTACGGATTAAGAGAAATAAGTAAAGAAAGAGTAGTTGAAGTATCGAAAATAGCCCACTTCAATAAAGATGTCGAATCTTTTCCAAAAGAATACGAAACAATTATGGGTGAACGCGGGATTACATTATCGGGAGGACAAAAGCAGAGAGCAAGTCTTGCAAGAGCATTGGCTATCGATCCAAAAATATTAATACTTGATGATTCATTCTCTGCAGTTGATACTCATACTGAGGAAGAAATCCTGCAGAGTTTAAAACAATTTATGAAAAATAGAACCAGCATTATTATTAGTCATAGAGTTTCAACTGTTAAAGATGCCGATAAAATCATTGTCCTTTCAGATGCTAAAGTTGCTGAACAGGGAACTCATGAAGAGTTAGTATCCCTCGGCGGTATTTATGCCGATATTCATTACAAACAGCTACTTGAGAAAGAATTAGAAGAATTAAATTAAACAAAATTAAATGAAAACAATCGCATTCTTTGAAGTTACACCGAAAGAGAAAAAATATCTTAAGAAAAAATTTAAAAAGGATTATGAGATTCTCCTCCATAAAGAAGAATTAAATCCTGATACTGCTGAACTGATAAAAAATGTTGATGTAATTTCTCCATTTATTTATTCAAAAATAGATTCTGAAGTTTTATCTAAAGCAAATAAATTGAAATTGATTGCAACAAGAAGCACCGGCTTTAATCATATTGATATAAAGACAACTGAAAAGAAAAATATTTCCGTGGCCAATGTCCCTTATTATGGAGAGAATACCGTAGCAGAGCACACTTTTGCATTAATTTTGGCACTTTCAAGAAATTTACACAAAGCTTATGTAAGAACAATTAAAAATGATTTTACTTTGCAGGGATTGCAAGGATTTGATTTAAAAGGAAAAACTCTTGGAGTAATTGGCGCCGGAAGTATTGGTGTACATGTAATAAAAATAGCAAAAGGCTTTGGGATGAAAGTCATTGCAAGTGATGCAAGACCAAATCATATTCTTGTAGAATTATTAGATTTTAAATATGTATCACTAGATGAGTTATTGCAGAATTCGGATATTATAACCTTGCACTGCCCATACAATACACATACTCATCATTTGATTAATATGGGAAATATTAATAAAGTAAAAAAAGGTACATTATTTATTAATACCGCCAGAAGCGGGATAATTGAGCCGCAGGCTTTATATCATGCAATTGAAAAAGGAATTTTTTCCGGAGCGGGGCTCGATGTTTTTGAAGGTGAAGAATTATTAAAAGAAGAAAATCAAATGCTGACTAAAAATGTTTCTGTTGAACATCTTGAAGCAATTTTAAAACGAAATATTTTATTAAGAAATGAAAATGTTATAATTACACCGCACATGGCTTTTGATTCGGCTGAAGCAGTCGAAAGGATTTTAGATACAACGGTAGAAAATATTATCTCTTTTTTTGAGGATAAAAAATATCATAAGGTAGTTTGAATCATTTACCAATGCATATAATGAATGACTATTAAATGACAATAAATGACTAAGGTTTGACCAATGACAAATAACCAATAACAAAG
>CAYUVK010000094.1:0-19902 GCA_964448105.1 uncultured Ignavibacteriaceae bacterium | reverse complement strand
TTATTTTAACAAGAGCATTTTTTTTGTTGAAACAAAACCATTTATCTTCAGCTGATAAAAATATACACCGCTTGCCATGTCAGCAGCATCAAACTGAATTTGATAACTTCCACTTTGTTGAAATTTATTTATGAGTGTTTTTATTTCACTTCCAAGAATATCATATATTTTAATACTTACAATACCTGCTTTAGGAATCCGGTATTTAATTGTTGTCGACGGATTAAACGGATTCGGATAATTCTGTTCAAGCTTATAATTAGTAACTAAACCGGCATCAATATTTTTAACATCGGTAGGGACTGTTAAATCCGGTGTAGGAAGCTTAACTGTTGTATAAATATGATATTCACCCGGAGATAGAGAAATCGATGCATTCCGGTCGGAAACAGTAATGCTGTCTCCGGAAAGATAATCATACCACTCGCCTGTTTGCTGAAAATTTGGATTCATATTTGATTGATACACGCCAAAGTTACCAATTATATCAACTTTCATTGATGAATCTGATAATTGAATGCTTTTTAATGAATCAATGACATTCATTGTTGCATTACTTTGAAAAACAGGATAGTCATTTCTCAATTTATTTAAAGCCGCCATTGTTTTATAAAGTCTAAGCCTATCCGGATTATTTAAATAATCCCATCTAATGGGCTTTACTCCAGTTCTTCCATTATAATCAATTGAATAATCATATCCCAACTCCCCGAACTGCCAGATCATTTTAGGGCCTGGTATTGTAAAAAAGAAAGACGAAGCTTCTCCCACTCTTTTTAATCCCGTAGCTACATCTTTAATGTTATAATTCGTCCCGTGATTACCATAAGTTTCATTCTTATACATTAATCGTTCTTCATCGTGACTTTCCATATAAGATACGAGACTAGGTTTAGGCCATCCCCGGTTAACATAATATACATTTGATAAATTCCAACTTTGATCGTCTCCCGAAGGTCCTCTCCGGTACCCCATAGTAGCTTGGCTGTAATTATAGTTCATGTTTCCCCATGATAAAAATCCAAAATTGGATAAAACTCTCTCTTCACTATCATCTGCAAAATGCTCAAGTATTAAAATAGAAGTCGAATCAATTAGCCATATCTTATTTGCAATTCTCTCGAGAATATTTATTCTCGACTGATCGTATTGTCCCCATGCCCCGACATTTCCAAGAGTGTTTTTCTGGGTAAATCCTTTTGAAAGATCGAATCTGTAACCATCAATATGAAATTCATTAATCCAGTAGCTTGTTACCCTATCAACATAATATTTGGTCTCCGGGCTTTCATGATTAAAATCATTTCCTACATTATAGTCATGTTTAGGAATTGGATTTAGCCAGGGATTATTTGCTGCAGGACGGTTGTTTATTGAATCCCAGTATAATCTTGCAAGCGGCGATGAGCCCATTATATGGTTTAGAACTACATCAAGAATTACAGCAATACCCATTGAGTGTGCTTTATCTATTAAAGCTTTTAAAGCATCGGGGGTACCGTAATATTTATCGAGAGCCAAGTGGAAGTCAGGATTATATCCCCAGCTGATATTCCCTTCAAATTCCATAACGGGCATTAGTTCAATTGCATTTATTCCGAGTCGTTTTAAATAATTTAATGTATCTTCAACTGTTTTATACCAATGCGTAGAAACAAAATCCCTGACAAGCAATTCATAAATAACAAGATTTTTTGTTTTAGGTCTTTTGAAATTTGTAACCTTCCAGTTATACTGCGGTTGATCAGTTTGTAATACGGAAACAATCTCCGAAGTTTTACCTGAAGGATAAGGTTTTAAATTTGGATAAACAGTATCTGAAATATACGGGTCATTAGACGGATCCAATATTTTATGCGAAAAAGCATCAGCAATTCTCAAATTTCCATCAACAAGATATTGATAAGCATATTCCTTACCCGCAGTTAAATTATTTATTGTTGTCCACCAAACAATACTATCTGCTTTTACAGAATCCTTTTTCATCAAATAATTTGAATCGACTTTCCAATCATTAAAATCTCCAATTACATAAACAAAACTTTTATAAGGAGCATATAAAGCCAGGGTTACTGATGTTGGCGAATTGTAGTTAATTCCTAATTGATTTCCCTGTGGCAATTGAGCTTTTGTAATAGAAGGATTTATTATTATATCAAATGAACTTGTGTCTGCTGTTCCTGCCGTATCAATTCCGATTACAGATATTTGATTTTCTGACTGATGATCCGCTGCAAAAAAAGTGTACTTTAAAGAATCGGTGCTGGTTTGAATTATCTGTGTATCATTTATATATAAAGTTAATGTAGATATTTTTGTTCCCAATCCAACTGCTGAAGCTTTAATGTTTACAGAATCCGATTGTCTAATAAAATAAGGCGAACGTAAAGGATCTCCATAATCGTTTGATATATTCGGTTCATCAAAACTAATCGTCAGCCCGGGTTTATAAAGCGGTGTAAAAATGTCGGCACCGCCAACATCCCTTCCTGTTTTGCTGCCGTCTGCATTTCTGAAAACAAAAGCTAATTTTTGAATATGTTCAGTTGATGGAATAGTATTTGGCCAATCAGAAGAATGATTATTTGCATAATAAATTCTTGGTTTACCAATTACCAGGTGATAATGATCCACACTGTCTCTTGTTAATTTTATATCGGGATAATTAGTAGCCCAGGGAGCCATTACATATTTCCAGTCATGGCTGTCTTTACTCAAATTAGTAATTGCACCGGTATGGGCGTAAACATCACCTGTAAAACCTTTTAGCCCGGCATCGCCTTTTGTTGCATCAAAGTAGACTATAATAGAATCGTTTTCTGTCGGATATTGGGGGAACGTGGTTACTACTTGGGGAAAAGAAACTTGAGTTATTCCAATAAATATTAAATATAATAATCTAATTTTCATACATAAATCCCTGAAAGATCAAAAATCAAAACTTAGTTAAGCATTATTTGGACTTTTTACTTTTTGACCTTTGACTTTTAAACGTTTAATTCCTTTTCAATGTTTTTAATTTCTTCTTTAACATCTTTAACTTCATCGACATCATTAACAAACATTACAAAAATTCCTGCTAGGATCATTGCACCGCCGCCTAACAGCAGTGCATTTATTGCATCGTCGCCGAATAAATGTTTAACAAACCAGCCTAATATTGCCGCGGCTGTTATTTGGGGAATAACAATAAAGAAATTAAAAATCCCCATATAAACACCCATCTTTTCAGGCGGCAAAGCCCCGGCAAGAATTGCATACGGCATAGCAAGAATTGAGGCCCAAGCCAAACCAATTCCAAGCTCCGAAACCAAAAGCAGCTTTGGATCTTTAATTATATAAAAGGAAAGAAATGCAAGTCCGCCGCAGATTAAGCTTATCATGTGAACAGTTTTTCTGTTTGTCTTTTTAGAAAGCCAAACAAGAACAAAAGCCATTACTGCAGCAAAACCATTATAAACTGCCATCAAAACACCGACCCAGTCAGCCCCTTCATTATATAATTCTGAAGTGGTGTCAGTAGCTCCGTAAATATGATGAGTAACTGCCGGAGTTGTATAAATCCACATAGCAAATAAAGCGAACCACGAGAAGAATTGTACAATAGCCAATTGCTTCATGGTTTTGGGCATTTTGAAAAAATCATTAAATACAGTTACAAAACCACCTTCTGTTTTTTTCTGTGCTGTCATTATAGCGGCTATAAACAATAAAACTCCGAATACCACTGCACCGAAAAACAAAACATAAAGACCGTAATCGGTTTCCTTTAAAGTTAAAAATAGAATTACTGCTCCAATCAGCCCAATTAAAGTCCAGATAATTCCTCCACGATAAAACCGGCTTGATGAAACATGTTCGGTTAATATTTTACTATTTTTTGAGTGGGAGGAATTTTTATCAGATTCGGAAAATCTTTTTAGTTCTTCAGGTGAATACTCTTTTGTACTGAATACCGTCCATAAAACTGCGGCAAGAAATACTGCTCCGCCAATATAAAATGAATACTTAACTGAATCCGGTATCTTACCTTCAGGCGCTACGTTTGAAATTCCAATCCAGTTTGTCATCACATAAGGAAGTGCGGATGCAACTATTGCCCCGGTTCCGATAAAAAAACTCTGCATGGAAAATCCAATTGTTCTCTGTTCGGAAGGAAGCATATCTCCAACAAAAGCACGGAAAGGTTCCATTGAAATATTTATTGATGCATCCATTATCCAGAGCATGCCGGCAGCTACCCATAAAACCGGGGAATTAGGCATAACTAATAATGCAAGAGATGCAAGAATAGCGCCGGTCAAAAAGAACGGTCTTCTTCTACCAAGTTTTCCCCATGTTTTATCACTCATATGACCGATTATCGGCTGTACAATTAAGCCGGTAACAGGGGCAGCGATCCAGAGAATGGGAATATCATCAATCTTTGCGCCAAGCGTTTCAAATATCCTGCTTACGTTTGCATTTTGCAGGGCAAAACCAAATTGAATCCCGAGAAATCCGAAACTCATATTCCAGATTTGCCAAAAGCTAAGCCGTGGTTTATTCATTGAAAAGTTCCTCTTGCTTAATGGAAAGCTTTCTAAATTAAAATTATGGTGAGAATATAAGTAAAAATTTTTTTTTAACAACCTCCCCATTTGGGTAGTTATATTATTGAATAATCATCCTTATATTTGCCCCATTATAATTAGGAGAGGCACATGCCCCGTAGACAATTTTCTGTTTGGATTTCAATTTTATTCTTTTTGTTTGTTATATCTTCAAACATTCTTGCTCAAAAAGAGACTACTGTTGTACACCCTAATTGGAGTAAAAATGCATCCATCTATGAAGTGAATATCAGGCAATATACACCCGAAGGGACATTCAAAGCCTTTCAAAAACATGTGCCCGAATTAAAAAAAATGGGTATTGGAATAATTTGGATTATGCCAATCAATCCAATCGGGGAGAGGAACAGGAAAGGAAGCCTCGGTAGTTATTATTCGGTAGAGGATTATAAAGCCATAAATCCTGAATTCGGTACTCTTAATGATTTTAAAAATCTTGTAAATGAAATTCATAGAGAAGGGATGCATGTAATAATAGACTGGGTAGCAAACCATACTTCATGGGATAATGTTCTTACAAAAACAAACCCGGGTTTTTACAAAAAAGATTCCCTGGGAAATTTTGTTCCCCCAGTAGCAGATTGGACAGATGTAATAGCATTAAACTATAATAATCCAAACTTATGGATATACATGGAAAATACAATGGAATATTGGGTAAAAGAATGTAATATCGATGGATTCCGTTGTGACGTTGCTAGTATGGTGCCAACCCCGTTCTGGGATTTTGTTCGAAAGGAATTAGAAAAGATTAAACCTGTATTTATGCTGGCAGAAGCCGAAAGCCCCGCCCTGCAAAAACATGCTTTTGATATGACATATGCATGGGAATTTCATAATATTTTAAAAGAAATTTATAATGGGAAGATGACGGTTAATGATCTGGATAAATATTATAAAAAAGAAGAAAATAATTATAATCCCGATGCATACCGGATGGTTTTTACTACAAACCATGATGAAAACAGTTGGAACGGAACTGTGTTCCAAAGGTTTGGTGATGCTGTAAAAACTTTTGCTGTACTATGCGGTGTAGTGAAAGGAATGCCTCTTGTTTACAGTGGGCAGGAAGCCGGATTGAATAAGCCGTTGAGATTTTTTGATAAGGATACAATCGATTGGAAGAAGAGCAGTTTCAGAAGTTTATATACAGAGCTTTTTCATTTAAAGTTAAACAATAAAGCATTGTGGAACGGCTTAAGCGGCGGTGAAATGGAAAGAGTAAAAACCAATAATGATGATAAGATCTTTTCTTTTGTTAGAGAAAAAGGGAATGATAAAGTATTTGTTGTTTTTAATTTGTCTCCGGGAAAACAAAAAGTAGAAATTAATGATGATAAAATAACCGGCAGCTATAAAGACTTTTTTAGTAATAATAATCTATCATTGAAATCTAATTACAATTCTGAATTACCAGCTTGGGGATATAAAGTATTTGTGAAATAAATTAAAAACATTAAAAGAACTGTCCGGCATATCCTGATAAATCGCATAGGCTTCAACCTAAGAAATAAATATCGAATGAAATTTTAAAAAATTGTTTAGAAATTTGTTCATAAATAAATAATCTTATAAATCCCCTACAAGGATTTGGTGTATAGATCCATTATAATTTCTACAATAATTTGATCTCTGCGAGGGCGGGAGACTAAACTTCGTAGAAGTTTTATTATTGTAGAAAAAAAATATCTCGCAAACCAGGCATCCTCGTAGAGGATGAATAACTGCCAATTTATAACTATTTCAACATTTTCTTCAACTTATTCACTTCATCTCTTAAAGAAGCTGCTTTTTCAAATTCCAGGTCTTTTGCAGCTTGATACATTTGTTCTGTCAACTGTTCAATTAGATCTTTCTTTTGATCCGAATTCATATATTTTAAAACAGGTTCCGCAACCTTGGAAAATGTAAACGTTTCTTTCTCTTCTCTTTTTCTTACGTCTGCAATGGAAGTAGAATTCATTATCTCTTCTATACTTTTATAAATTGTCTTTGGTTCTATGTTATGCTCTTTATTGTATTCCGTCTGCAGTTTGCGTCTTCTGTTTGTCTCATTTATGGTTTTTCTCATAGATTCGGTTATAATATCTGCATACATAATTACTCTGCCGTTGACATTCCTCGCAGTCCTTCCGGCTGTCTGCATTAAAGATCTTTCGCTTCTTAAAAAACCTTCTTTGTCAGCATCTATTACAGCAACCAGTGAAACTTCAGGAAGATCCAATCCTTCTCTTAAAAGATTTACACCAACTAAAACATCAAATTCACCGAGCCGCAAATCTCTCAATATTTCAACCCGTTCGAGAGCATCAATATCGGAATGAATATACCTGACATTTATTCCGATTTTATCAAGATAATCGGAAAGATCTTCTGCCATTTTTTTTGTTAATGTAGTAACCAATGTTCTTTCTTTCCTCTCAACTCTCTTTCTCACTTCACCAATCAAATCATCTATTTGTCCTTTGATTGGTCGAACTTCAATTTCCGGATCAAGCAAGCCTGTCGGACGAATAATTTGTTCGACAACAACTCCGCCGCTTCTTTGCAGTTCAAAATCGGCCGGAGTCGCACTAACAAAAATTACCTGGTCAAGCATACTTTCAAATTCTTCAAATTTCATAGGACGGTTATCCAGAGCAGACGGGAGACGGAAACCATGTTCTACCAAAGTTTCTTTTCTTGCCCTGTCGCCGTTGTACATCCCTCTTATTTGAGGAACCGTAACATGTGATTCATCAATAATTGTTAAAAATTCTTTGGGAAAATAATCCATTAGGTTGAAAGGTCTTGAACCTGGTGCCCGCCTATCCATATGCCGGGAATAATTTTCAATTCCCGAGCAATAGCCAATTTCTTTCATCATTTCGATATCAAACTTTGTTCTTTGTTCAAGGCGCTCCGCTTCAAGATATTTTTCCTGAGAGCGGAAAAATTTCAATCTTTCATCAAGTTCAATTTCAATATTATAAATTGCTTTTTGAATTTGATCCCTGTTGGAAACAAAGTATTTAGCAGGATAAACTGCAGTTGATTCAACCTCCTTTATAACTGTTCCCGTTATGGAATCTATAGTTGAAATTTTTTCAATTTCATCGTCCCATAATTCGATCCTTATTGCTTCTTCATATTGATATGCAGGGATTATCTCAATAACATCACCTCTTGCTCTAAAAGTTCCTCTCCCGAATTCAATATCATTCCTTACAAAATGAATATCAATCAAATTTCTTAATAATTTCTTCCTCTGAATTCTATCTCCTTTATTTAAAAAGATTATTTGATTTGCAAATTCCTGCGGGGCACCGATACCATAAATACAGCTTACACTTGCCACAACCATTACATCTTTTCTTCCTTCAATTAAAGCTGTGGTTGCTTTTAATCTCAACCTGTCTATCTCTTCATTTATAGAAAAATCTTTTTCTATATATAAATCACTTGCAACTACATAAGCTTCCGGTTGATAATAATCATAATAGCTGATAAAAAACTCTACCGCATTTCTGGGAAAAAATCCTTTAAACTCAGAATAAAGCTGGGCGGCAAGAGTCTTATTGTGTGATATTACAAGGACCGGTTTATTAATTTCTTTTATTAAATTGGAAATTGTAAATGTTTTTCCGCTGCCTGTCACACCGAGGAGTGTCTGATATTTATCTCCCCTATTAATTCCTTCAACCAATTGCTTAATTGCCTCAGGCTGATCACCCGAAGGCTTGTAACTTGAAGTTAGGTCGAACTTATTCATACTTAATTATAAAAAATATTTATTTCTAAAATTTGAGGATATTTAATTTCAAATTAACGGAAATCCAGTTCACATTCCGAAATTCAATATTAGAAAATAAAGTTAATAATATTTAGTTTACTTATTCAATGTAAATAACTTTAGGTGATCCATCTATTTTTAAAGAATTAAAAATGAATAGCAACAAAACCTGGATTATAATTGGAGGTATATTAGGATTCTTAGGAGTCGCATTAGGAGCTTTCGGAGCTCATATTCTAGAACCAAAACTGACAAATGAAATGATGAGCATTTATAATAAAGGGATTCTTTATCATTTAATTCATTCGGCAGCAATATTGTCAATTTCATTAACCGGCAGGAATAAATTCTATAAATGTGCGCTCTTTTTTACGATAGGAATAATATTATTTTCATTTTCCCTTTATTTATATTCGACCACACAAATTCTTACTTTTGCAATGATTACCCCGTTGGGTGGAATAAGCTTTTTAATCGGCTGGGTATTAATTATCCTGGAAGGGATTAGGTTTTCTAAAGAAGCATGAATTATTCCGGATATATGCTTTCGAATTAGATTAATAATATTCATTTTTAACAATCAAGGAGGTTGGGAATGGAAAAGGATATGGTGCAAAAATCTAATGACCAAATTCAATGGATAAAAGATACTAAGCAGAAAGCGGAAAGAAAGCAACACAGCTTACGACGGTCGAATGCACAGGCAATTATTACGGGTCTTCTTGCAAGTACATTTGCAACAATATTAGCAGGTTATACTGCCGCTTCAAATTTACCATTAATGAACTGGAGATGGACTTGTGCACTTGTAGCAGTTTTCACACTTTGCGCTACTATAGCTACCGGAATTCAAAAACAATTCGATATTTCAGGAAATTTATCCAAAGTCTCAGGTTGTCTCGGGAGATTAAATGCAGTTGGGCTTGCCGTGCGTTTAGGGATTAGATCCGGGAAGAAATAGCTAAGGAATGACAAGAAATCGCTATTCAGTATCCTGAATTTATAAGCTGAATCTTCAAGAATATATTAACCTTCAAGGTTTGCAGATTGTCTCAAGGATTTTAACCTTGAAGGTTGCAGACTACTTAACAACCCGCAATTTGAAGTAAACTTCTTCAGGTGAGAATATGCCGGCAAAAAATCTCTCATAAATAACAGGCTCAATATTTACAATCGAATCCATCCATTTTAATGCGGCAAAGTGAGATGTTATGAATCTTTTTTCCAGTACCTCAAACTGTGCTTTACCCTCATAATTCGTTCTGTGATTTAATTTCCATTTTTCATAAAATTTAAGTTTCCGGTTCCCGATATATTCATAATTATCAAAAGTTCTTATTGAAAATGGGATTTTATGGTCCGGTTCTCCGAAATACTTAGTATTTAAAAAGAATGGAGCATAGACAATTAAAAGCGCATCCGGTTTTGCAATCCGGTACAATTCTGTTACAGTATTATGGAAATTATCAAGGTGCTCCAGAATATGTGAACAGAAAATTTCATCAAATGTATTATCTTCAAAAGGATAGGGGAAAGAGTTTATATCATGAATCCGGTTTCCTCCATAATCAACAATATCAAGATTGATGTATCCTTCTTTAATATCTTTACCGCAGCCGAGGTTTAATTTCATAAATGTTTTTTTTTCTATCATTTGGGAAATAAATATATACACAATTTAAGGATATTTATGATTAATCATCAATTACCAGAATAACTATGTAAAAATTTTAAAATAAAAAAGCCCGGTGGAAAACCGGGCTTGATTAACAGATTTGAAAGGGTTTAATTAAGACTGACTACCGGGAAATTTACTCCCTTCAAGCTTATTTCTTCAACTTTAAGCTTTACGACTCCTCTTTCTACCATACCTAGAGAAAGAGCAGCGGCTTTTGAAAGATCTAATTGTCTTCCGCTCACATAAGGACCCCTGTCATTAATCCTAACAACAATTGATTTGTTGTTTCTTAAATTGGTCAGCTTTAATAAAGTGCCAAATTTAAGCTTTTTATGAGCTGCTGTAAAAGCTTGCTGGTCAAAAATTTCCCCGTTTGCGGTTAATTTACCGTTAAAACGAGGACCGTACCATGAAGCAGTCATTACACCCTTATCAATATAATTAACTATTGTTTTATTTATGTTATTTTCTTCTTCATTAACAGGAATTTTTTCTTCCTTATTCATTGGTTCGCTTGCTTTGCTAATATCACTTGTAACGAACGTAAACCCTACCAATGAAAGCATACCTAAAATTAATAACATTTTTGTTAATGACTTCAATATTGACCTCTCAATTTGTGAAAGAACATATACAAACATATGTCTTTAACTAATGTAATATCAATGAATCGAAGCACGTATTCCTTAACTGTTATTTATAGCAAACATTCGACTAAATAAGTATTTTAGTCGGTATTTTTATCTCTTTATGAGGTTTAAACGGGATTTGATTAAAACATCGGTTTTGATTTAAATCATAGTATGAAAATTTAACTTGGGAAATAGGATATCTATTCAGAATTTTTTATAAATATTGATCGTAATTATTTCGTTTATTGTTGTTAACAAAATTTAGGTTTGTTTTAATACTTTCAAAGGAGTTAATAAATGGTTTTTCCTGAAATAGCTTTTGCAATCTCCCTTTTCTTTGGATTAATAGTTTTAATATATTTCTTAATGTCTAAACCTGTCCCTGTTCTTTCTGTTTTACTCCACCTATTTGGTTTTTTAATAGGCTTTATTTTACTTACAACATCAGGCGATACATGGGAAAACGGGATTTTGTCGCTAAGTTCAGCTTCGCTTATTCTAGCTTTTTTAGGCGGATTTTTATTTTTAGTTCAGGATGCATTTTCATTCAAACCTCCCTCTAAATTATTGGGACTTGGATATATGACTTTTCTTGCTGCCGGTTTTGTTCTTCTGGTTATTGGTTAACTTTCCTGTTGCCCAATATCACTATAAAAGAACCTTAATTACATTAGTTTAAACAGCATAAAATTGATGAGATCTATGAATGGAGCGCTACAATGTCTGAAGTTGGTCATGAAACACGTTCGACTATTATTTTGTTCATTGCAATATTATTAGCTGTAATTATTACTGTTTGGCTGATTTTATCTTTTGACAGACCAAACTATAAAGGTAATAGTGGAAAACAAGTAGGATTTTATTTGCCTATGGAACATGGAAATTATACAGCTTTGCAAAATAATCTCGATTTTTCATAAAAAAATAATAGCATGGGGTTAAAAGAATATAATAAGAAAAGGGATTTTCGAAAAACTTCCGAGCCGAAAGGGAATAAGAAATCCGGTAAAAGCAAGCTTCATTTTGTGGTTCAAAAGCATGCAGCCAAAAACCTGCATTACGATTTTAGACTGGAACTTGATGGCGTATTAAAAAGCTGGGCTGTTCCCAAAGGTCCCTCTCTTGATCCTACGGTTAAAAGACTTGCCATGCACGTTGAAGATCATCCTTATGATTACAGAACTTTTGAGGGAACGATTCCGGAAGGTGAATATGGAGCGGGGGAAGTAATTGTCTGGGATGAAGGAACATACCATGCAATAGGAACAGATGATAAGAATGAAAGCGAGAAAATCTTAAGAGAAGGTTATGAAAAAGGTGATTTTAAATTCTATCTTGAAGGCCAAAAGCTAAAAGGAGAATTCGTACTTGTTAAAATGAAAAACAGGGGAGAAAAACAATGGCTGCTCATTAAACATAAAGATAAGTACGTTTCAACAGACGATATTTTACAAGATGAACGTTCCGTTCTATCCGATAGAACATTGGAAGATGTTGCAAAAGGTGCGGAAGTAAAAAAAAAGTAATTACTCCTGATTTACCCATCCTTAAAAACTTACCCAAAGTAGAAATTCCTCACAAAATTAAACCAATGCTTGCCGTACTGGCAGACGAACCATTTAATAATGAAAATTGGCTGTTTGAAATTAAATGGGATGGATACCGGGCAGTTGCCGAAATAGAAAATGGAAATGTTAATATTTATTCAAGAAATGGTATTTCTTTTAACGATAAGTTTACCCCGGTTGTTGAATCTTTAAAAAGAATAAAACATGATGTTATTTTAGATGGAGAAGTCGTTTCCGTTGATGAGAATGGAATTTCTAAGTTCCAGCTTCTTCAGAATTATCAGAAAACAGGTAAAGGTAACCTGCTTTATTATGTATTTGATATTATTTATTTAGATGGTTATGACCTTAAAAACATACCCTTAATAAAAAGAAAGGAAATTCTTAAAAAGATATTGCCGGATATTCCAAACATTAAGTTTAGTGATCATATTGAGAAAGATGGGAAGGCATTTTATAAAATTGCCGAAGAAAAAAAGCTTGAAGGTATTTTAGCTAAAAACAAGAAAAGTTATTATCAATTAAATAAAAGAAGTAAAGACTGGCTTAAATTAAAAATAATGAAACAGCAGGAAGCAATTATTTGCGGTTTTACCAAGCCAAAAGGAAGCAGAAAAAATATCGGTGCTTTGGTATTAGGTGCTTATAATGAAAATGAATTAATCTATATTGGTCATTCGGGAGGAGGATTTACTGAAGAAACACTCGAACAATTAAGGAAGAGGTTAGAATCTTTAATTGTGAAAACTTCTCCTTTTGCAGAAATACCCAAAACTAACACCCCGGCAACATGGGTTGAGCCTAAATTAGTCTGCGAAGTTTCTTTTTCCGAATGGACGGATGAAGGATTAATGAGGCATCCGATTTATTTAGGATTGCGAGAGGACAAAAATCCGGGAGAGGTTATTAAAGAAAAATCCGGTCAGAATGGATTGTATATTCCTGATAATGGAAATGATATCATAAATAATAATGACAAAGAAATTATTATAAATAGTCACAAACTGAAGCTAACGAATCTTGACAAAATTTATTGGCCGGATGAAAAATATACAAAAGAAGATATTATAGACTATTACAGGAAAGTCTCTGATTATATTTTACCTTATTTGAAAGACAGACCTCAGTCTTTAAATAGGCATCCGAACGGTATTTATGGAAAAAGTTTTTTTCAAAAAGATATTAATCAAACTCCTCCTGGTTGGGTAAAAACAAAAAAAATATATTCCGGATCGAATGATAAAGATATTAATTACATGATTTGCAACAATGAAGAAACCCTGGTTTATATGGCGAATCTCGGCTGCATTGAAATTAATCCCTGGTTTTCCCGTATTACAAAATTGAATAACCCGGATTATTTTGTAATAGATCTCGACCCTGAAGATATTTCTTTTGCAAAGGTAATTGAAACTGCTATGGTTGTAAAAGAAGTTTTGGAAGAAGCCGGCATTAAAAGTTTTCCCAAAACATCCGGTGCGACTGGTCTGCATATTTATGTCCCGCTAAATGCAAAATATGAATATGATGTTGCTAAAAATTTTGCATTCCTAATAGGAAAAATTGTAAATAACAGGATACCTGAATTTACAAGCCTGGAAAGAAATCCTTCAAAAAGAAAAAGGAGAGTATATTTAGATTATCTTCAAAATAGGGAAGGACAGACACTTGCCGCACCTTACAGTGTAAGACCAAAACCGGGTGCTACAGTATCAACTCCATTGGAATGGGAAGAAGTAAAACAAGGATTATCCCCGGCAGACTTTACCATAATAAATATACTGCAAAGATTAAAACAAAGGGGGGATATTTTTAAGAGAGTACTGGGAAAAGGAATTGATATAGAAAAATCAATTAAAAAATTAGAAGAACTTCAGAAAAAATAATACCCCTTTGGGGGTGACCAAAAAGTCCAATTGTCATTTCGACCGAAGGGAGAAATCTTACGTTTTGAAAAGATTTCTCGGTCGAAGACTCCCTCGAAATGACACTTTCTTTACTTTTTGCTCAACCTCAAAAGAAATATTAAATGAATTCTATATTTATTTTGGCTCAGGAATTATTTGAGTAAAGCAAATTATCTGATCTTCTTTGAGGAATTCTGCAGAAAAGAAATGAGAAATAAACACAAAAATCCAATAGAGGATAATAAAATATCACCTGTATCTATTGTGAATATTTCAAAATGCCCTATTACATGATAAAATAATTTAACAAGAACAAGAGTGGTAAAGAAAGTAAGAAAACCAACAGAACCAGCTATTAATGCAACAATCAATTGATAAAATAGAGCTCCTGGCAGTTTATCTGCTGATAATCCGCCCCGCAAATTTTGTATCATAACTTCAATCATATGTTTTTATATTTTATTTAAAGAAAAGATTTATTACAAATTTAGATCACTTTCATTAAGATAGAATTAAGAAAATATTACCAAATTATTAAGTAATATTTTTAATTTTAATTAATGAAAATAGTGATTAAAAAGAATTTAGTATTTCTTATTAATCTTATAAATTGTTATTTGCAGGAGCCCTATGATTAACAAGGGAATTATAATACTTATTAAATAAGAAGGCTGTGTCTAAGGGCACAGTCTATTTAATAATTTGTTCTATTTGATCCATTATTTTATTCATTTTATTCATAGTCAAATCAAACGGTTCGGGAGATAAGGGATCAATTCCTGCTTTTTTTATTAAATCGATGGGATACTCGGAATCGCCTCCCTTTAATAATTTAAAGTAATTATCAACAGCAGGTTTCCCTTCATTAATTATTTTTTCAGCTAATGCTGTAGCATAAATTATTGATGTTGAATATTGGTAGACATAATAAGTATAGTTCACAAAGTGAGGAATATATTCCCATTCATATTTAACATAAGGATCAACAATACAAACGCCTTCGTCATTGCCGTAATATTCTTTAGTTAATTTATAATAAAGCTTGGTCAATGCTTCACCGGTGATCGGTTCTCCTTTTTCCGCCATTCTATGTGCTTCCAGTTCAAACTCTGCAAAAAGTGTTTGTCTGAAAATTGTGGTACGCAATAGCTCTAAATAACTTCCAAGAAGATACAGTTTTTCATCCTTGGTTTTGGCATGCTGAACCATATAATTGTTTAAAAGGCTTTCATTTAATGTTGAAGCTATTTCTGCAACGAATATCGGGTAATCGGATTTTGCGAAAGGCTGGTATTTATTGGAGAAATAACTATGCATTGTATGGCCTAGCTCATGAGCTAAAGTAGATAATGATTCGTAATCATCATTCCAGTTCATTAAGATATAAGGATGGAAATCATATGCAGCACCGGAAGAATACGCACCGCTTCTTTTGCCTGCATTCGGCATATAGTCTATCCACCTGTCATTAAACGCTTTGTGAAGGGTTGAAAGATATTGGTCACCAAGTGGCTGTAAAGCATCTAAAATTATTTTTTGCCCCTCTTCAATTGTAAAATCCATTTTAACCTGTTTTACAAGGGGAACATATAAATCATAATAATGAAGTGTATCCAGGTCCAGCATTTCCCTTTTTAATTTCAAGAATCTTTTTAATGTAGGAAGACTTTTATGAATTTGGGTAATCAAGTTTTCATATACGGAAGTCGGGATATTGTTAGCATTAAGAGCATATTCTAATGAAGATTTATAATTCCTGTCTTTTGCATAAACATAATCGGTCTTTTCTTTCCCGCCTAAATTTGCACCGATTGTATTCTGGAAACGGCCGTAATTTTCAAAAAAAGATTTAAAGATTTTTTCCCTGTCTTCTCTATTTTCTACTTTCCTGTATTTTGTATAAGTCGAAGAGGTAAGATTAACTTCTTCCCCGGTTGAAAGCTTTACTTCGGGGTTAGGCATTTCAGCATTATTAAAAATATTATAAACATCGCTTGGAGTATCGGTAATTAATCCAAAACTTGCTAAAAGTTTTTCACCATCTGAAGATAATGTATGCTCTTTCAAACGCTGGATATTATAAACGAACATGCTGAACTGTTCGAGATCTTTTTTCTCATTAAAGAATTGTTTTATTTTGACAGAATCTATCGTTAAAATTTCCGGGCTTAAAAATGCTGTTTCCTCAGAAATTTTTGTCCCTAAGTTTGAAGCTTTTTGTCTTAATGCCTGGTTGTCGGAAATCCTAAGGTCTTCATCGCTTAACCTGCTCGCATAATCATAAAGCCTATAAAATCCTTTTTGTATATTGAAGTATAAGTTTAATGCATCATAAAAAACCTGCGCACTTTCGTCCAGTCTTCCTTTATATTTCCCGATTTCGTCTGCTTGGGAGGTAATCGTGTCGTAATCTGCTTTCCAATCATCTATTGATTTATAAACATCCTGTAAATTCCATTTATATTTTTCAGGGATATTTTTTCGCTCTGAAGTTTGGCTATTAATGTTGAAGAAAGAAATCATTAATATTAAGAAAGTAAAAATTATTGCGCGGGACATGTGAGGTTCCTTTAAAATATTTTTAATAATTGTGTTATTAATTTAAGTTATGCTAAATTAGTTTTTAAACCGGGTAAAGCAAAATTTGAATAGTGTTTCAAATTATATTTTATTGTTTTACAATAAATATGCATAACGTATGCTATTAAATTAAATCAATTTTTTATAATAAAAAATCTAATAATTGCTTTTTTTAACTTTTAAACCCTTATTGTAAATTGAATAATACCTTATCAAAATAATAGGATAATATTTATATTGTTAACTAATTGATTTATCCGTCTTTTAATAACTATTACGCCTTATACCTTAATCTGTCAGGACGAGTCTGTTGTATAATAATTAAATTGATCCTCTACGAGGATCTGTCTTGATTGTAATTGTTTTTTATATGGTACACTATTATTCTTATTTCATTTGGGACAGATATTTTTTTAAACCATTGTTGTGCATTATATGTCTATTACTAGATAAGTCATGAAATTTTAGATAGTTTATGCTTATATTTATTTTTTTTGAAAAAGAGAAAGTTTGTTTTTAGTTGAAGAAAAATTTAATTGACCTTAAAGAAGGCATTCTCATTTCCTTACGAGCTATCCGCGCAAACAAGATGCGTGCCTTTTTAACGACCTTAGGAATAATAATAGGAATTGTAGCGGTGACAACCATGTCTACAGCAATTGTGGGCCTGGAAAAAGCTTTTATCAGCTCAATCTCTTCATTTGGCTCCGATGTTTTATATATAGATAAATTTGAATGGTTCGGCGGACAGGATTGGCATTACTATCGTAATAGAAAAGATATTACATATGAACAGTATGAAAGATTGAGAGATAAACTAAAAGACAATCCATTAATAAAAGCAATTGCCCCGAATAAAAGGACTTTTGGTGCAACTATAGAAAGAGATAAATACACTGCAACATCTACCGTAGTTTACGGTACAACTGCAGAATATATGGAAACCGCCAATACAATTCCTGCGCAGGGAAGATTTATGAGTGACCTGGAAGTAAAAGCTTCAAGAAATGTTTGTGTGATAGGAATGGATATTGCGAATGCATTATTCCCTTACGGAAACCCGGTTAACCAGACAATCAAAGTAAATAATGAACCGATGAAAGTAATCGGTGTTTTGGAAAAACAAGGGAGTGCATTATTCGGAAGTTTCAGCATGGACGGACAGGTTATTATGCCGCTTGGCGTTTTTGAAAAAATATTCGGGCAGCAAAGAGGAAGGTTAAGGATTGATGTGAAAGTAGCAAGTGAAAAAAAGATTGAAGATGTCAAAGAGGAAATTCGCTCAATAATGCGAGTTATAAGAAAAGTTCCTCCCGGTCAGCCTGATGATTTTGCTATAAATCAGCAGGAGGTGTTTAAAGAAGTCTATGATAGAACAGTAGGTGTAATTTCAATAGCAGGAATTGTTATAACATCATTAGCATTATTTGTAGGTGCAATAGGTATTATGAATATTATGTTTGTCTCTGTAACCGAGCGGACAAATGAAATCGGAATTAGAAAAGCAGTCGGTGCAAAAACATGGTCAATTTTAATTCAATTCCTTTCAGAGGCTGCAATTATTTGTTTAATCGGGGGAATAATCGGATTAATAATTTCATTTCCTTTAAGTCTTTTAATTAATCAATTTTTACCAACGGCAATGCCGGTTAGTATAGTTGTGCTTGCTTTAATTATTTCATCAGTAGTAGGGATTATATCCGGATTTTTACCGGCTTATAAAGCTTCAAGATTAAACCCTGTAGAAGCATTAAGAAAGGATTAGTTTCAAATGCTTGTGCTAGAAAGTATAAAAATGGCTTTGAATTCTCTAGTAAAGAATAAATTAAGATCCATTTTAACTCTGCTTGGAATTGCAATAGGATTATTTTCAATAATTATTGTAATGACTGCTATTGGTGCTATCCAAAGCAGTGTTGAATCGGCTTTTAATTCTTTAGGGACTAACAACTTTGTAGTTCAAAAATTTCCAGCCATCACCGGTCCGCGGGAATGGAGAAAATACCGTAATAGACCTGATTTAACAATTGAACAGGGAGTAAGACTTAAAGCAATAACTCATCTGCCTGCAGCAATTGGAATTTCTTTGCATAAAGATGGAATGGTAGTAAAGTACAGCAATGAAAAAACGAATCCGAATGTGCAGCTTCAAGGTATGAACCTCGATGAATTAAGGGTAAACGACCTGGTAGTTGCCCAGGGAAGAGGCTTTACTCAACAGGATGAAAATTATACAAATATGGTTTGTATTCTTGGAAGTGATGTTGCAGATAAGCTTTTTAAAAATATTTATCCAATCGGGCAGGAAGTTAGAGTAGATTTAATGAATCTTAAAGTTATCGGTGTATATGAAAAACGCGGGAGTGTATTAGGGGCAGGGCAGGATAATTTTATAACAATACCCCTTTCTGTTTTTAAAAAATATTATGGAGATAGAAGAAGTGCCGGTTATACTGTCATGGCCCCGGATAAATCAAAAATTTCCGAGACAATGGATGAAGTAATAGGCGCTTTGAGAAAAATAAGAAAAATCCCTCCGGGTAAAGAAAACGATTTTGAAATAGTCACCAATGATCAATTGGTTGCACAGTTTAACGATATAACAAAATATTTTAGGCTGGGCGCTGCAGTTGTAGCGTTTATTGCGCTTGTTGCGGCGGGAGTTGGAATTATGAATATTATGTTAGTTAGTGTTACGGAAAGGACAAGAGAAATCGGGATTAGGAAAGCTATCGGTGCAAGGAAAATTATGATTAGAGCCCAGTTCTTAATGGAAGCAATAGTACTAAGCCAAATTGGCGGTTTAATCGGAATTATTTTAGGGGTCATCGGAGGAAATATAATTGCGGTTGTTCTTCATGTTTCAGCAATATTACCGGTAGAATGGATTATAATCGGTGTAACTGTTACTACATTTGTAGGTATATTGTTTGGTGTTTATCCCGCAGTAAAGGCTTCGAACCTGGACCCGATTGAAGCGTTGAGGTATGAGTGAAGGGAGGCATGGAGGCATGAGTTAATGGTTGAATGAATTGCATGGTTAAAAATGGTCATTCATGGTCATATATAGTCATTCTATTGTTATTGGCCTGCCAGGCGAAGCCCGATTTATCTTGCGAAGCCTGGTCATTTCGACGACCGGAGGGAGGAGA
>CAYUVK010000093.1:0-20190 GCA_964448105.1 uncultured Ignavibacteriaceae bacterium | reverse complement strand
ATTTTTCATTTTTTGTTTCACATTAAGAAAATTTTCTGATGAAATCATAAATCTTTGGTACCACCACAGCTTCGCCCCCTCACTCACACTTCATGGGTTTTCCGGAATTTTTTATGTGTAGAATCGAATTAGAGAAGAATAGTTACCCACTTTTTTTGATGACCATTTCAAATTATATTGAATTAATTTAACTTCCAATAAAATTCTTTAAAAAAGTAAAAATTTTCAGATGTACTTAAAGGTTGGTGTTCAGAAAAAAGAGATGGAGGATAAGATTAGGAGGATGGGGAGGGAGAATTAGGGCAACTTTTAAATGTTTATAATAGTGTTATTTCTTTCTTATAGCGGTTTAAACTATTATCATTACATTACGTGGCTTCTCGCATTCGATCTTCGGCAAGCCTTCTCTCGGCATACGCTCGCTTTTCTTCCTTTTCTTTCTCGTTTTGTCTAATCGTGGAATTAATTGTTATACCGACTAGTGCCAGTATCAAAACCCGTCCATTCTACTGAATACCCAAAACCAGATGAAACATTTACTTCAGAGACTATAGGCAGAACGAACATTTTTAGACCTTTCTTTCATAAATTAATTCCCTATCGAATTTTATACTAAGTATAGACAAATAGTATATTGAAACGAAAAACCAAAGTTCTAGAATTTAAATACCTTTATATAGTATTTTGAATATTGTATATTACTGTAATTAAAATTGAATTGTACCAGGTAATTTAATTGGTGAAAGTTTTTTCTTTGCTAAAGTAAGATCCTGATAATCGAATTCACCCTCGATTTCACAATTACCTGCTTGAATCTCTTTTATTACTCCCTCCTTTATTTTTAAGACAATTCCTTTTAGATTAAAAGAAATAGAAACCAGGAATTCTATTTTTTTTACAGACACTCCTTTTATCATTATTTCTATATAAGGATGGTGCTCACTTTTAATTGTGTGTTCGAAAAGTTCAAGATAAAAAGTCTCATCGGGAGAAGCAGAAGATTCTTTTAGTGTTTTTTGAAGATCCTCTTCTTTTTTCCAGCCTTCAATTAAGATACCGGGAACTTTTATGTTTAATAAATCATCTACTTTCTCAGTAAGTTCGGGGGCCGACGCAGTCCACTTGATCCCTTTAATTTCTTCTTTAATCTTTGATTCTAATTTGTCCCATTGCACCTCTTTTTTAGCCGGAGGATTCTCAGAACCGTAAAAAATATCTTTTAATGTTACTGTTGAGTTATTCATTTTTCCTCTTTAAATCTTTAATAATATTGTTATTGTTTCTATGAATATTAATAACACTCTTTTTAAAATTTGGATTAAAGCGAATCTCATAATTTACTTTTAATTGATTTCCCTCTTTTAATTGCTGTTTACCTAAATCTATGTTTGGCTTTAAATGAGGTCGTACAGAGAAGTAATGTTTTCTAATACTTAAAAAAGTTACAGCTGCAGCAAGGATAATTAATATGTAAATCCATGCATGATCTGGAACGGGTTTAAAAGAAACTTTAACTATTTTACCGATGCTCCTTGAAACATTTATAATTGATGATCCGGATTGCTTGCCTATTTCAGCGTAAACAAAATAATTATCGGGAGTATAATATTTATGCAAAACTTTAGGTTGATTAGACCATTGGCTTGGTGCTGAATTATCTCCAAAGAAAAACCGGTATCTTGTTAAAGGTTCGTCACTCCGTAATTCGGTCTCTATTTCAACTATTTCTCCTGTATCAGGAGCAGAATTGTTCACATATAAAGGAATACTATCGACTTGAATATCAATTGTATTTTTAGGTATTAATTTAATATTTGAATTTATATTTTGGGGTTCCATATCGATTGAGACAGTATAATGTTCTGCTCTGTCATAGCTATGAATTACTTTCGCTTGTATTGGTTCTTTGATAATTTGCTTGTCACCAAAGTTAAAAATAACATCAACTGGGATATTCAAAATAGAATCTAAAGGGCTTAAGCTGAATCGAATGTCTTCCCCGGTATAAACTCTTTTTTTGTCCGCGTTCAAAACAATTGTAAATATCTTAGGGATCTCGGATTTCACAATTATTTTTCTTACTATACTCTGAGTTAGTCTTTTTGTAACATTACCACCTTGTATACCTATCTCAGCAAAAAAACTATAAACTCCCGGTTTTAAACAAATATGTTTTCTTGTAAATCCAGGAGACCATTCAGAAAAAGAATCAGAATCCCCAAGGAAAAATCTGCACCGGACATTATTTTTTTCTGATTGAAAATTTGTTACTAATAAAATAGATTGTCCAACCGTTAACTCAGGTGGTATTGCTTCAAACATTACACTATCAACTTGAACTGAAATGCTATTAATTGTAGGAGGTTGAAAAGTATGAGTCATAATTTGGGGAGATGCAACCGCTGAAGCTGCTATACTATGTTTACCTGTATTGCGAAACCTATAAACTACATAGTTGACATCCTTTGCCTTTTCAATTTTAATGTTACCGTCAATTATAAAAGTAAAATGATATGTAGAATTAATTACTTGTTTGGCCGGTTCCAGCGAAAACTTTACCTCTTCATAAATTTGAACATGATCTTTATCTGCCTTTAAAGTGAACATAGTTTTTTGTACATGATCATCTATTTGCTTCTGCAATATTTTAGAATCGACATGCTTTTGAATTTTAGTTTTTGCCTTTGTTTGAGGATTTTGTTTAAAAGATGATAAATTACTAATTAGGCTTTTTGCATTTTTGTTGGCATCGATTGGTTGAATCCATGCAATGCTATAATTCTCAAAAGAAATTAATACAAATATAATTGTAAAAACTTTTCTTATTGTACTGCAGGTTTTCAAAAAATCTCCTAAAAGTTAAAATCTGAATATTTTTTTCCCTAAAGAATCTTAAGAATATATTTATGAATAGAACGAACAACAGAATTGTGAAAAAGGAAATGAAGTTAATTATATATAAAAACAATTAAACTTTGTAAAAACAATAGAGAATTTTTGACAATTTGGGGAAATAAAAATTTCTTTAAGTTTTCTTATATTAAATATGATAACTTTAATGTGAACAATCAACCATATTTGTAACATTAATTATAAAAAATGTAACATTACAAAAAAGAATTACTTTACTGAAAACATGAAAACTTCTAGTATTGTTAACCTGACACTAGCTGAAAATCTCTTTATATAATTCACACTTCTATGCTTCATGAATATTAATTCCAAAGAATTTAGTTCGGCTATTTATTCGCAACAGCAAGTTTTGTTTAAATGAAAATGAATTGACTTTTTGATTTTTAAAATATTAGCTTTTTTATTTCTTCATACTGTTCCGTTGAATATCATTTTGAAATGTCATAATTATAGTAAGAATAAAATCAAAGAAAATAATGAGGTTACTATATTCTATAAATAAGTGATCACTGATAAAAAATCAGCAGGTTACTTTTTTATTCAATAAATAATGAAAATATGTATGTCAAAATAATTTTAATTTCAATATCTAAGGAAGAATTAAAAGAATTAGTCCATGAAGCTGTTGCGCAGGCAATAAATGCAAAAAAGGAAAAAGAACTATTATCATTCAAGGAAACTTGTGACTTTTTTAGTATCTCCGCATTCTGTTTGAATCATTGGAAAACTGCAGCTTGTTTGGGCGCACAAATTTACCTACTAGACAAAACTTTTATCCATTTTTCTACTATTTAGTTATAAATAATTAATTATATTTTTTATCCTGCGGTAAATTGTATAGATTATTCCTTTAAGCTGGGCATATCTATTTGTATGTTGTAACTTTAGATTATTCATTATGACTTTATATCGTCAACGTAGCTATTTTAAATAATCTCTATAATTCAGACTGAAATAAGAAATCCTGGTTTGTTAACCTTTTTATAAGAGTTCTTCTCTTATAATACATATGGTGAGATTTTTAGCAACAGTGGTGAATGAATGATAACCAGTTTCTCGCAAGAGTTGGTGATGGTAGACCTTTAAGAAACTTAGAAAATATTATTAAGAAACTAACCTACTTTTCATGATCTAAGCAAATTGCCACAAATGTAAGGAACAAAAGAATGACCGAACTGGCAGATGATTTCCGCTCTCTTCCACCTGAGTATCAAAAAGTCCTCAACCTGGCGCAGGAGAGACAAAACATTAAAGTCACTTTACTCCAGGAACTTAAAGGAGGACAGACAGGCGCTAACCTGTTCCTTGTCAGCGTATCTATGCTCAATTCAAACCAGGTGCAGCATCTTGTGCTTAAGCTTGATCATAAAAGTTCAAAAGCCGGGATGGATGAGCTTGAAAGGCATCGTACTGCTGTGGATCAGGCCCCTGCTGAATTTGCAAAAAATCATATCGCCGATTTAGCATTTGAAAGGATTGAGCTTGAGAATTCCATTGCGATATTTTATAACATTGCGGGTCAGTCACTGCATAACTACAGACCTCTTGCCAGTTATCAACAGCAAAATAAACTTGAAAAGCTTTTCAGCACAACTAGTGAAATCTTACTGTCTGGATGGAATGCGAATCCGGCTTTTAAACAGGCAGTGCATCCTCAGAAAGTTCTTTCTTCCTGGCTTGGCTACCGTCTTAAGCCCGGCGGGAATATTGAAAGTTTCCTAGAAGATAACTGCAGGGTTCATCAGGATACCGCAGGTCTGCTTGTTCAGGGTAATGTTTTTCCCAATCCGCTGGTTTATGCACGGAAGAGTGAGCTGTGGGGTACTGTAAGACCTATAGATATTATTACAGGTTTTCAGCACGGTGACTTGAACATAGGCAACATACTTGCAAAGTTTAACGGGAATGATACCGAGCTGAGGGGATATTATCTAATCGACTTTGCCCTTTTCAAAGCTGAGATGCCCCTGTTGTACGATAACTGTTACCTTGAAATGTCCTACCTGGTGCGCGAATTAACACGGACCTCTTTGCCGAAATGGATTGACCTGGTCACCCGTTTTTCAGAACAGGATATTGTCGATCCGCACCGGGTTCCGATCGAGTTAGCAGGTGCTTGCGCTGTAGTTAATAACGGAAGAAGTGTCTTTGGTGATTGGGTGCAGGCGAGTCATTTAAGTTTGTCAGACGATCTGTGGGGACAATACTGGCTGGCTGCTGTAAGTGCCGGATTAAACTATTGTAATAAGGCGATTATCTCTGAACAGGAACGTCTTGCAGGACTTATCTTCGCCGCCTCTCATTTAAAGCGCTATCACTCGGTGTTCGGTGTGCCGTTGCCAGTTGAAGTAAAAAACATCGATATCGTCAGTCGGCCGGGAGAGATATGTCAGACTGATAAAAATATTAAAGTACATGCAACCGGGATCCAAAACAACCTGCCTGCCCGGATCACCCCGTTCATCGGGCGCAGTAAAGAACTTGAGTTAACCACTGAATTACTGCAGCGTGAAGATGTCCGTTTACTTACTTTGACCGGACCCGGCGGTACAGGGAAAACACGCCTTGGGCTGCAGGTAGTTACTCAACTTATGGATAGTTTCAGCGATGGGGTTTTCTTTGTCGATCTGTCCTCTGCCCGGGACCCCGAATCCCTTTTCTCTAGTATTGTACGGATTATCGGGCTGAGGGAAACAAGCGATCAGTTTCTTCTCGATGAGCTTAAAAAATATATGCGTTACAGGAAGATGTTAATTCTCCTCGATAACTTTGAGCAGTTAACCTCTGCCGCTCCTGAGGTAGGAGAATTGCTCGGCAGCTGTCCCCTGTTGAAGTTTGTGGTGACAACCCGGGAAGCTCTGCACTTACGTGGCGAGCAGATTTTTCCTGTTCCTCCTCTTGCACTCCCCGGCGCTGATTTCACAAAACAATCTATCGAACAAATAACGAAATACGAATCTGTTCAATTTTTTATCGAACGTGCCCTGGCAGTGAGACCTGATTTTGAAATTACAAAAGAAAACATACCTGCAGTCGCGGAAATCTGTTCCCGGCTGGACGGATTGCCTCTTGCGATTGAACTGGCTGCCGCCCGCATCAGTATGTTTTCCCCTGATGCATTGCTTAAACGAATGGGAAGCCGGCTGAAACTTCTTAAAGGAGGGGCACGTGATCTTCCTGCAAGACAGCAGACTCTGCGTGATACTATTGACTGGAGTTATGAGATGCTTGATACTGAAGAACAGAAGTTGTTTGCCTTACTCTCGGTATTTCCCGACTGCACTTTCGAGGAAGTTGAAGCAGTAGCAGGAAGTATAAAGCAGATGGATAAGATGAAATCAGATATTATAGATTTATTATCTTCCCTTGTGGATAAAAGCCTGGTCCGACGGATAGATCAGAACAATGGAAAACAACGACTAATGATGCTGGAGACGATAAGGGAATATGCATCGGAACGATTGGAAGAAGTTTCCGAATTCCATAACACTGCCTTTCATATGCACGCCGTATACTTCGCTGATTTTTCACAGCTTCAATGGAAGCGTCTGACCGGTAATGAACGGGATACAGCATTAATTGAATTCGAATCTGAAATCGGGAACATGCGTGCTGCTTGGAAATACTGGGTAGAAAAAGGAGATCTTGAACAGCTGCAAAAATTAACCGACTGCCTGTGGCTGCTCTATGATGCACGTGGATGGTTCCATTATACTGTTGAGCTTACTAACGATTTGCTGAACGTCTTTTCTTCTACTCCTTCTACACCGGAGCGTGCTCAGCAGGAAATCATGCTGCAGATGAGCCTTGCCCGTGTGTTGATGGCTATCAAAGGCTGCATACCGGAGGTTGAGGAAGCTTATAACCGCGCTCTTGATCTTTGTCAGAAGTACGGAGAGATTCCTCAGTCATTTCCTGTTTTAAGAGCCTTGGCCAGTTTTTATGTATATATAGGCAGCTTCGGGAAAAGCGCTCATCTTGGCGAACAGATCCTGAATCTTGCCGGGCAGATGAATAACCTTAGTATAAGAATTGAGGGTCACCTGGTGCTGGGTTACAGTCTTGTCTTTTCCGGAAGTCTAGGTCCGGGCATGGAACACCTTGAGAAAGCTATTGCTGATTATAAACCTAATCTGTATAATCCTATTAAGTTCCGGTTCGGTAATAATCCCGGTGTAATCTCTTATACCACCTCTGCCTTGTGCCTGTGGATGCTCGGCTTCCCTGACCGTTCACTTAACCTTGCAGATGAGGCTGTTAAACTGGCAAATAAAATAAATCACCCGTTTAGTGCGGCATATGCGCTGTTTCATACCGGCCTGCTTCATCTGTGGAGGCAGGAGATAGAAATTGTGGAGAAGAGTGCCCTGGCTGTTATAGAAATCAGTGAGAAACATGATTTCCCGATCTGGAAAGCTGTGGCTTTATCTCTTCATGGTGCTTCACTTGTTGGGCTGGGTCAGACAGAGAAGGGTCTTATGGAAATAGAGAATGGTATCAATATGTATACTGAATTGAAAACTCCCCCGGTATTCTGGCCGCTGCTTCTTTCACTCAGGGCTGGAACGTACATTCAGGCCGGAAAACCCCGAGAAGGATTAATCCTTATTGAAGAAGCACTGGAGATTATTGGAAAGGAATCAGGCAATCCCGTTGCGGCTGAATTTTACAGGCTTAAAGGAGAAATTCTTCTTATGGTTTCGGATGAAAACATAAATGAAGCGGAATCTTTATTCCTGAAAGCCATTGAGTTTACCAGGAAACAGCAAACAATTATGCTTGAACTGAGAGCCTCAATGAGCCTGAACCGTTTATGGCAGAATACAAGTAAAGCCCAACTGGGCCGGGAGACACTAAGCCGGGCTTATGAAAAATTCACAGAGGGTTTTGCAATAGCCGATCTGATTGAAGTAAAGAATGTTCTGGCTGAACACGCATAAAAACCTACTTGTCTGCCAGGATACTTATGTGTCCTGTGGAAACATTAATAATTATTTAGAGTTATTCATGTTTACTTACTGAATTTTATAACGGAGCTTTTATGAAACCTGACCATAGCAGGTTTGGAATAGGACCAGCGGAAGAATTAAGTCAGCGGGTCAGCGTTGCTGCACTCGTAAGCGTGATGTTCACAAATCCGGAAAACGGAAAGACAATGCTTGCACTTGAGCGTATTGCAACAATGCATAAAGATGAAGTGAAGTCAGAAGTAATTGTGAAAGCAAAACCTTTCGGCGGCGGCGCACGGCTTAAAAATCCTGATGCTTTGAAAAAGGTTATAGGAAATTTTCACTATGATAGTGAGCGGTCTTACCAGGAGCGTGACTTCCGCATTCTGATAAACCCTAAGCACTGGGAAAAAATAAAAGAAATCTGCAAAGCGCATATGGAGAAAATAGGAAATGGAATTCTTGATCCCGGTCCTGAACGTGAACTGGAAGAGGAATTTGAGGATAGTCTTGGTATAATGGTTACTCCAAACGATTATTATTTGAAACCAAATGGGATGATAGTTGAAAATTTACCGAATGAGACAGAAAATGTAAATGCTAAAGGTCTTCCTACTGTAAGGATTTATTATATATACGAAGCTATAATTAATTCTTCTGAAATTATTAAGTTGATTTTGATCAACGGTAGACAATATTCAGACAAGGATCTTCAAAAAATGGCATGGGAAGATGTCCGGCAAGGAGGGAAGGGCAGAGCCAATGCTATCCTTGCTGTAGACCTGGATGATTTGAAAGAAATTTATCGTTCAATTTCTATAGACGAACTTAGTGGATTAATTCGATTTAAGGAACATCAGCTTGATGGAAACGTACTGGCTGTTTTGGATGAGATCGACCATCCTAAATATCAACGCTTCATTTAAAATAATTATTTTTAGCTGCTGATAAAAAATCAGTTGAATTATTTGATTTATATTTAGAACTCCAAAAATATTTTTAATCTATGCATTGTACCGTATATTAAAATCAGGCAAAATTTAACTTGGATAGTACTTTTCTAAGATTGTTCGGACATCCAAATTTTTATAAATACATATTTTTATACTGTCTTAATGTGATAATGCCTTATTTTTGTCTTACTAATTGGAATGCTAATGTTTCCTAAAAATGAATCCTAAAACTTTAATTATTTGATAAATAATCTTCATGATTATGTTCTTCCCTTATGGTTCTGAATTATGATTCTCTTTACCACTGAAAATCCATCTCCCCAATCAAACCATAACTAAACCTATTCTCAAAATACTCCAACGCCTTCTCACACACCTCCATCAACTCCCCAAAATCCCCCGGGTCCTTAAACACCTGACACCCTGCAGAAAACTTATTTATATAATTCACGATTCCCCATTTCGAAGTCCTGTGAATATTAATCCCGAACAATCCACATTCAGCTGATGATTCTGTATAATCATATTTGTCATCTCTATTAGCATCCCTATAAACTTTGACATTACCGGTTTGGACCAAAGCTTTATATTTCCCTTTGTGCATCCCTAACCTCCAGCATCCAAGATATTGTCCCGGTGCAAGAATAGCAGTCCCTTTTTATATTCAGCCAAAGGCTGATCAGCCTCTGGCTGAAATGGAAATCGCAGATAATAAAGTCCCGGATCAGTTGCAGCCGGCCAGCAGTGAAATTTCTGTTTTCCGGATTCATCTTTGTAGAAGCAGTAAATCCAATCGTTGAATTTATTCGGATTCATATCATTGGTTCTTATGCCGCCAATGTTAAGATTGATGGGGATTCCGTTATCGAAAATATTATAATTTTTTCTTTTATATACTTCTAATATTTCCTCAAAAACTGGTTTCTTCATTTTTTCATCAAATTGTAATATTGTTTTAGATATTTATTTTTGTTTCTTATTGACTCTGACAAGTCATTTTGTATTTTTAAAGTGGTTGTTGTAATAAACTTCCGGTTTTAACATTTTTGGGGTAAATTGTTAGAATTTGAGTGGATGGCAAGTATTAAGGTTAAAAACCTGAATAAAGCCATCCATCTTTATTTTAAAGCTTTCCTCTTCTTAATTTCTTTTCCCACAAAGTAAAAACCAATATTTATAACAATGATTATTGGAACGCTGCGCTATTGAGGTTTGATCTTCATAACCTCTGGACCACTTATTGGACCTCCCAATAACGCACTGATCAAACAAAGGTTGAAGAGACCAGCCGATAATGGGACCAAGCCAATCACTATGAGAATGATGCCTAAGATGTCCGTAAGTTGGGTATACCCCCCATACGATGAGAACAAGACCAGCAAGAATGCGCACAACGCGACCGGCAGGAGAGTTAATAAAGTGGGCGAAACTATTTTGAGCGAAGGATTCAGCTAAGCTCATGGTGATCTCCTTTTATAAGTTATAAAAAGGTTGTGCTTAGATAACACAACGTAACATATGAACAAATAATATAAAATTAGTTGATATTGTTAATATTTCTGCCACGGTTATCACAGCAGGGCTTTTATTTGATGCCTTAACAAAAACCTCACTTTTTGATTGGAACTGCCCCGCTTCAAAAACCATTTTCACAAAATAAATAAGAAAATAAGCTGATTGTTAGAGCGCGATTGCAACAGAGATATGGTATAGGTAGTTCCAGTTAGAAACTTTTGCTATCCAATCATCTTTACCAAACCACCCCAGCGGCTATCCATTTTAAAACCGAATTTTTCAAAGAATGAATTCAAATAGAAATATGTTGTGAGAGTTTTTATTCCATCCGAATCAAGCCTGCTGCAAAAATCTTCAATTAATTTCCTGCCGAGTTCCCTATTCCTGTATGGTTTCGCGATGTCAATCCCTTCAAGCTGCGCTACTTTCATATATTGAATTTTATAACAAAGACCGCCTGTAATTGTTTCTCCATCTTCGTTATCTATAATAATTAAATATTGCAGGTCCGGATCAATTTTTACGGGATAATTATCAAGTATAAAAATTTTATGAAGGCTTGCAATTTCAAAAGCTGAAACAGGCTTCCTTATTGTATAATCCAATCCGAAAGAATCTGTAACTTTTGTTTTTAACAGAACTTCTTTAACTTCCGATTCATCTTCAGAGATCAGTTCGAAATTTTGATTGATTGAAGGGAAAATCAAATTATTTAAAACTCGTTTATCAATCTCATATTTCACAGCTTCCTGAAGTTCTGCGAGTTCAATTCTATTCCCTGCAGGTTCGTCGGGATATTTAAATAGCGAGTTAATCAATTTTGAGAAAAGCAGCCAGACTTCTCTTGAAGAAGATGAAAAGAAGGTTCTATTATAAAAGATATATTTATACACTTCAGGGTACTTATCAATGCGGTAAAGCGAATATAAATTGTTCACAAAATTTTCTTTAGCTTCTTTTGTAGACACAGGGTTTTCTTCAATCCAATCAGTATAATTTTTAATTGCACTTAAGATATAAGAATCTATGTATGGTACATCGCTAGTCTCTTTAATATAATTATGAAGCTCATTTGCAATTTGTTTTTCAATTTCGCCGGATTTTTTCCCGGAAAAATTTTGATAAATATTTATAAGAAAAATAAAGCCTTCATCTTTTCCCAATGCTTCCAGGCAGGCATCAAACATCCAGCTTATTTTTATTGAATCTCGTAATACAGGGTAATGTGCGTAAGTTTGAAGATAAAAATTATTATACAAGCGGATGAAGTACTCATCCAGATTTTTCAACGGACCCCAGCCTGCAATTGATATAATCAAAGAACCCTTTTTGAAATGCGATTCGGGAACTACTGCATTTGACGGGGAAAAATTTCCCGGCACAATTTCATAATCACTGTTTTTTAAGACCCTGAAATAAGCTGCCATTCCTCTGATAAATAATAATTTCAATTCAAATTCATAATTCTTTTTCCCTATTAAAGAATGGGTTGAACTTAACATCCTTATTCTTTCCCATACAGACAGATCATTCACATACTCGAAAGAAATTACACCAAGCTTCGAGCGGAAATTGCCCAGTTTGGGAAGCACGGATGCTCCATCGGCAGTGCTGGAGATTTTTACCATTAAATAAATTGTCTCAAGAACTTCCTTCCTTGTAATATCGGGTTTAATCAGGATTACCAGGTTATAATGTTTATAGTTTCTAGTGTTCACACTAACCCTGTACAGGTATCTTCCTGCCGATGAAGAGATAGTAGAAATAAAAATCCCGTGCCGGTTTACTTCCCTTAGATCAAAATTATGCTGATTAAATATCAGCATAAAAGCTTCTTTTAGAAAAGTTGAACGGTAAAATATTTTTTCAATTCTTCCCTTTTCACTGCCAGGTATCGTATCCTGATAAATAACTTTTTCTATCCAATTAGATATAGAGTTTTCATATTGGTTTAATTTAAACCTTGCTTCGAACCACCTGGCCAATTTTCTAAACAATTCGATCACATATCGTGAAAGGACCGGGTCTTCTTTATGAAGTATCCATATAATTAGTTCTTCTCTTACCGAACTATAAGACAATGGATTTTTATGAACAAAATATATAAGCAGTTCAAATATTCTTTTAAATTGCTCCCTTGTATTTTGGTTAGCAGGCCAGCTCAAACCTTTCCGGTAAGCTATCAAACGCTTTCTAAATGCATTTAGATTAAAGCCTTCAATATTGTCTTGAAATATATTTTCTATCACTTTCTTATTTAGGAAAGGTAAACCGGAATCGATAAATGCCGGCAGGTACCGGTTGTAATCAATGTCGGGTTTTGTAAAAAGAAGAATTTTATAAGCCCTGCTTCTTACGCTGAATTTTGGATGAGTAGCAAGTGCTTCCAATCTCCTGTTTATCAGGTTAATCGTTTTATGCTCTCCCCTAGTGAGAAGTTTTTCAATTTCATTTAAAGAATTGAAAATTTCTTTTTCACTCCCGTAGAGTAAGCAAATAATAAGAGAATTTATTTCCTTTATTTTGGGAGTGAATTTATCCGTATTCTTCAATCTATCAATAGGTAAATTTTTCTGTTCATGATAATGCACAAAAATTTGCGAAGAAACACCCTGAAAATCTACTTCCCATTCTTCTTTGCAGATAAAAAATTCTATTAATTCTTTATTCCCAATCCAGAGTATAGGCTGCAGAATAAATACTGCAAGGTCAATTTCGTTCTTCCTAATTACGTACTCAAAATTACCTATTTTAATCCTGTTTGGATGATCTGTTTTTTTAATGGTTAACCTTGTACCGTTCTCTTTATTTTTTATATAATTCGGAGAGCAGCTAATATCGTTTTCAGTAATGCCAATATCTTTAAGAGCCCATATTGGAAGCAATATTTTTATATCAAAGCAATCAAACTCTATGTTTAATTTTGCATATAGTTCATCAATTATATTTTTAAAATTAGATTCAATAACTTTTCTTTTAAATGTTCCTTTGGAAGTTAATTCTCCTTTATGTTCATCAAAGTTTCTATCGATGATAATAAATTTTACTATTCTTTCAAAAGGATTAAGAGTCCTGTTAACTTCGGAAACAAGTGTGCCGAAATAACTTTTTAACTTCTTTTGCGATTCTGCTTTCTGTATGAAAGGCTCATTAAAATCAGGGACAATAAGGAGTGAGTTATACGGTTTCCTATCGCCAACAAGAAATGCTTTCTATAACCGGCAGCAGAAATACCCCACCTTAAATTACCCCCTGTAATCTTAGTCAGTAAATTTTGTTTATCTACTTTTTCAACGGTATTCTCCGTCCTTTCAATTACTTTCTCATAAATTTCCTTCCATCTTAACGGTATACTAACGAGACCTGTAGGACTTACTTTTTGCATTAATTGAATTAAAGAATCGAAATCACTTTTCCCGGCAAATACATAATTACCGCCCCAATAAATCATTCCCATCATTTCAAAGTATCTTCCGAAAGTATGGAAAAGCGGAAGATAACTAAGCAGAACCTCGTTCCTTCCTACTTGCGGGAATACTGCTCCCCTGGCAAATCTTTTTGTAAGTAAATTAAAATTATTGAAAGCAACACCTTTGGGAACACCGGTACTACCGGAAGTAAACATAACGGTGGAAATATCATCAAGACCAAAGCAGTCCCTGCTTTCTAAAATACCATTAACTTCATTTTTATCTACTCTTGAAAAGAAATTTTCAAAATTACAAATATCATTATTTGAGTCTTGATGTTCGCCTAAACTGCAAACACTTAAAATTGTAAAATTATAATTAATTTTTTGGCGTAAGGTTTTTAATAATTCTATCCTTTGCAGTGTATCTGTAATTACCAGGTTAAATTTTAATAGATTGAAAATGTAATGGAGATTGTCCAATCCAAAATGAATGTGTAAAGGAGAAATAAATATATCATAAGAAAGACAGGCAATATCACATAATGCGCCTTCAATACAATTATCTAGATATAGGGCAACTGCAGGTTTTTGCCCTGCATATTTATATATTGAAGCCGCAATTTTTGCAATTTTATCTTTAACTAATTTATAACTGTAATTGTTGCGTACATTACCTTCAAATGTTGAGAATAACGGCTTTTCAGAAAATTCACCGGTCCGCTGATTCAGCATTTCAAGTAAAGAATAGTCCGATGCCCGGATTGCTTTGAAAGTACTTTCAGCCCATCTATAACGTTCCTCCCTATTATTTAAATTGGTTAGAAAAAGAGGATACCTTGTAAGATTAAGATATTTATACCAAATGTTTTTAGATATAAAGCTGGAATTACCTTCAAGCAGATCTTCGGCAGTAATTAATAATTCACTTGAATTAAATTTTTCGGATCGGTTTATTAATGCACTATTCAGCTCATCAAGCTTATTTTCAAACTCGTTTTCTATATTCTTTTTCATGTTTAAATCTCCCCTACAAAAATACAAAAAAGAAAGGATGCATTTTATAGAGTTAATAAATAATTATATAACAGGAATTTTTAAAATCAGTATTAATATAATTTTCGATTTGAAATGATTTTACAAAAATGAAAATCATTTATGGGTTAAAAACAAAAAAAATATTTACTTGAGATGATTTATATCAAACTTGTTGAAGTAGAATATTAATAGTTTTGTATACTAAATAATATTTGTAAAAGATATGGAAATAATTTAATGTTCTATAAAATAATATTCTTTATCCAGGTAATTATTTTATTTTTAGCTCCTTCTATCTTTTCACAAATAAAAAATTCCCCCGATTCTTTGCTTCATAATGCAACTCTTCAAGATTGTATTCAATTTGCTCTTGAAAATCAACCTTCAATTAAGCAGTCACTAATTGATGAAAGCATAACCAACCAGGAAATTAAAAGTAAGCTTGCAGATTGGTTCCCACAATTAAATTTTAATTTTAATTTTCAGCATAATTATAAACTTCAAACATCGGTATTCCAGGGCAACGCAGTTCATTTTGGAGTAACAAATACTTCAAGCGCACAATTTTCTTTAACCCAGACCATTTTTGACAGAGATGTTCTTTTAGCCAGCACAACTGCCGGTGATGTACGCAAGCAGGTGGAAGAATCTACAACAGAAAATAAAATAAATGTTGTTGTAAATGTGAGCAAAGCATTTTATGCAGCATTGCTTGCACAAAATCAGATTGATCTGATAAATGAGGATATAACCAGGCTGACACAAAGTGAAAAAGACACCTATAATCAGTATAAAAGCGGTGTTGTAGATAAAACCGATTATATGAGAGCTACTGTTGCTTTAAATAATGCAAAAGCAGAACAAAAGCAGGATGAAGAGATGCTTAAAGCCAGCTATGCAAATTTAAAGGAACAAATGGGTTATCCAGCAAGCAGTGAATTGAAACTGAACTATGACACAACTAAGATGGAATCGGATATTTTTATCGACACAACCGGTACTATTGATTCTAAAAACAGAATTGAATACCAATTGCTTGAAACTGAAAAGCGTTTGCAGGAAGCAGATCTTCATTATTATCAATGGAGCTTTATTCCATCTCTATCCGCATTCGGCGATTATAATTTTAACTTTCTAAATGATGAACTTTCAAAACTTTATAATCAAAATTATCCTAGTGCATATATCGGGTTACAATTATCTTTCCCTATTTTCCAGGGAGGTAAACGATTCCAGGAAATTGAACAGGCAAAACTAGAGCTAGAACAGTATGATTATGACTTTGAATCATTGGAAAATTCTATAAACACAGAATATGTACAGGCATTAGCCAATTATAAAAGTAATTTAAATAATTTTCTTACTCAAAAGGAAAATCTTAATCTGGCAAAAGAGATATATAATACAATTGAGCTTCAGTATAAATCAGGTATAAAATCTTATTTGGAAGTAATTACTGCAGAAACGGATTTAAGGACAACGCAGGTAAACTATATAAATGCTCTTTACCAGGTACTTAGTAGTAAGTTAGACGTTCAAAAAGCTTTGGGCACAATAAAATATTAAGAGATTAATATGAAGAACAAATTATTTTTTCTAGTTTTTACGATTTTTATCCCAATCATGTTTATTTCGTGTGGGGGGAATAAAAATAATCAACCACAATTTCCACCGACGCAGGTTGTTGCTTATACCGTCAAGCAGGAAAAAGCTTCATATTATACCGAATACCCTGCAACGGTAGTTGCATTAAATCAAGTTGAACTGCGGCCTGAAGTATCAGGGTATTTAACAGATATTTATTTTAAGGATGGGCAGCAGGTAAACAAGGGAATGAAATTATATGCAATAGACCAGCAGCAATATAAAGCAGCATACGATGTTGCAAAAGCAAATCTTGATAAAGCTCAGCAGGATTATGATCGATATAAAGAGCTTGCTAAGAACAATGCTATAGCTACCCAAGTACTAGAGCACGCATCTGCTGATCTGGAAGCTGCAAAAAGTAATCTGGAAGCTGTAGAAACTAACCTTCGTAATTCAATTATCTATGCACCGTTTGACGGTACAATTGGAATTTCACAGGTAAAATTAGGTTCCGCAGTAACAGCAGGACAAACATTAATGAATACTATTTCTTCTGATAATCCGATGGCTGTAGATTTTTCTGTGGATGAAAAACAAATTAATAAGTTTAACGAGCTAGTGCATAAAAAATTTAATCCTAAGGATTCATTATTTACTCTTGTTATGCCTGATCAATCAATTTATCCTTACCCGGGACATTTAATTTTATTAGATCGTGCTGTCGATCCTCAAACAGGGACTATAACAGCCAGGTTGGAATTCCCTAATAAAAATTATTCGTTAAGACCGGGGCTTACATGTAATGTAAGAGTTTTAAATACTACCGCACCCGGCAGCATTATCATTCCATATAAAGCGGTTGTTGTTCAAATGGGAGAATATTTTGTTTTCATAATTAATGGGAATAAAGTATCACAACGTCAAATTGATATCGGTATCCCGATAAAAGATATGATAATAGTAACTAATGGTTTAAAACCCGGCGAGCAAATTGTGACGGAAGGTGTTCAAAAATTGAGAGATAATTCTCCGATTGTTATAGCTTCTTCTAATAAAGATACTTCTTCTAAAAGAGCAACAGTTGAATAATACCGGGACAGGAAAGAAATGATTGCAAATACTTTTATTAAAAGACCTGTAACAGCAATTGTAATTTCAATTGTAATTGTATTAATTGGCTTATTAGCTATATTTAATTTACCTGTTAGTCAATACCCGAATATTACACCGCCTACTGTAAGTATATCTGCAGCATTTACAGGTGCTGATGCAACAACTGTTGAACAGACAGTTACAACTCCAATTGAAACCCAGGTAAACGGAACACCCGGTATGGCATATATAACCAGCAACAGCACGAGCAGCGGTCAGTCGTCAATAAGTGTGGTTCTAAATTCTGGAACCGATCCTGATGTAGCAACAATGGATATACAAAACCGTGTTGGGATAGCAACTCCTCAGCTCCCGGATCTTGTAAAGAGGTTAGGTGTTATAACCAGAAAGCGTACTTCGAGCATATTGATGATTGTAGCTATTTATTCACCTCACCATACTCATAATATTTCTTTTCTTGATAACTATACAAATATCTTTGTTAAAGATGCTTTATTACGTGTTAATGGAGTTGGAGATATATTTGTCCGGGCAGATGATTTTAGTATGCGTATCTGGCTAGATCCCAATAAATTAGCACAGCTTGGATTAACTGCATCGGATGTAACAAATGCACTTACACAGCAAAACCTTCAAATAGCAGCCGGTACTGTGGGTGCCCCTCCTCAAAATAGCAGCCAGACTTTTGAATATACCGTATTTACCAACAGCAGGTTAAGTTCTGTAGAACAGTTTGGTAATATAATTATACGTGTAAATCCTAATGATGGCTCGGAAGTTCATTTAAAAGATGTAGCTGACATTCAGCTTGGCAAAGCAAATTATGCAAGTAATTCTTATATAGATGGAGAACGGTCATCTTTCTTATTGATATTCCAGGCTCCCGGGAGCAATGCCCTGGAAGTTGCTCAAGGGGTTTATAATGAAATGAAAGAGATTCAAAAATCTTTCCCTGAAGATGTTGCTTACGGGGTTCCATTTGAAGCAGTATCTGTTGTTCGGGAATCTATTAGTGAAGTTGTTGTCACTTTGCTGGAAGCGCTGGGTCTTGTTGTACTAGTAGTATTTCTATTCCTTCAAAACTGGCGTGCAACATTAATTCCTATATTAGCCATACCTGTTTCTATTATCGGAACCTTTGCATTTTTCCTTCCGCTTGGGTATACAATTAATACACTTACAATGTTTGGATTTGTGCTGGCAATAGGAATTGTAGTAGACGATGCTATAATTGTTGTAGAAGCGGTACAGCATCATATAGATGAAGAAAAGCTTACTCCTAAAGAAGCCACCAAAGTTGCAATGAATGATATTTCAGGACCTGTAATTGCAATTGCTTTAATATTAGCTTCTGTGTTTATACCGGTTGGATTCATACCAGGAATTGTCGGGAAATTATACCAGCAATTTGCCATAACTATTGCAGTCTCTGTATTAATTTCTGCATTTGTAGCGCTGTCTTTAACACCAGCATTATGCTCACTAATCCTTAAGCCAACAACATTAAATAAGACTTCAAAAGGACTTAACAAATTCTTTTTCAAATTTGACAATTGGTTCAGAAAAACGACTGGAAAATATTCCGAAGGTGTAAAAAAGAGTATAAAAGTCGCACCATATTTTCTTATAATATTAATCCTGGTCTATGCGGGTACGATTGTATTGTTTATGAATAAACCCACTGCATTTATACCTAGTGAAGATGAAGGAAGATTATATATTACATACGAATTACCTGAAGCAGCGTCTACAACCAGGTCAATAGATGTACTAAAAAGAATGATGGGAATTTTGGAAAAAACGCCTGGTATAGGTCATTTTGCGGCCATAAATGGATTAAATGTTGTAACATTTGCAAGCAAATCAAACAGCGGTACTATTTTTACACAACTTAAACCCTGGGATGAACGCAAAAGCAAAGCACTTCAATTAAATTCAATAATGTCTACTCTCAGGAGAGAGTTTTCGGTAATAAAAAGTGCAAATGTTGTTGTAATAGCACCACCGGCTATTCCCGGTTTGGGAAGAACTGGTGGCTTTAGCTTTGAGCTGGAACAGCAGGAGAGCACAAACAATATTCAGCAGTTTGCTCAGGTTGTACAAAATTTTGTTATTGCAGCAAACAGGCGCCCGGAATTATCAAATGTATTTTCTTTCTTTACCGCAAGTACTCCGGCTTATCAGTTAAACGTAGATAGAGAAAAATGCGCTAAGCTGGGAGTTTCTGTTGCTGATGTCTATAGTACCATTCAAACACTGCTCGGCAGCAGTTATGTAAATGATTTTACAATTTACGGTAGGGATTTCCATGTTGTTGCACAAGCAGATACAAATTATCGATCCACAATACAGGATCTTTCAAAATACTATGTAAGAAATGCATCCGGAAAAATGATTCCCTTAAGTACAATAATTAATTATAAAATTACTGAAAGTGCACCATTAATTTCCCATTATAATATGTTCCGTGCAACCGAGATAAACGGGGGTGCTGCTCCCGGATACAGCAGCGGTGAAGCTATTCAGGCTTTGAGAGAGGTTGCTGCACAGATACTTCCTGCTGGTTACGGTTATGAGTTTTCCGGGCTGACCAGGGAAGAAATAAACGCCGGCAGCAGTACATTTGCCATTTTCGGATTGTCGCTGTTATTTGTATTTTTATTTTTATCTGCATTATATGAAAGCTGGTCCGTACCATTTGCAGTATTATTTG